>JALOOB010000481.1 GCA_025454635.1 Anaerolineae bacterium | reverse complement strand
CCATTCTCCCGCTTGACCAGCTCAAAGGGCTGCACGCGATACGGTCCGATCTCCATCGGGTCGCCCTCTGCGGCTTCAACGCCGTAGCCAACCTCAGGAGAGTGAACGCATAATCGGGCAGGATGATGTACTCGGTGTAGTCGGCGCTTTGATCGCGCTCGATCCAGCCCGATTCGGCCAGTCGGCTTGCAAACTCCGGAAGCGATTTTTTGCCGGTCAGGTTGGCGTCGCCATCAGCTGCGGCGGAAGCGGCCACCTCGGCGGCAGCCTGAGCGTCGCCGAGGTAGTCGACGATCTCTGCCAGCACGATCTCGCGGGTCAGCCCAAAATGTTGAAGAGTTGCGGCGGGAGGGTGTCGAAGGGATTGATGGCTGGTGGTGGGTTCATGGCGCGCTCGTCTCCTGTTTCACCCAGACCAGAATTTCGGCCGGTGCGCAGTCGAGGACGCGGCACAGGCGGGCAAGCGCGTCGAGATCAAGGTAGCGCGCTTCGCCTGAGTCGAGCCGGTAGACCAGGTCCTTCGGCACTTCAGCCGGCGCGGCAGTCCGCGAAGGGTAATGCGCTGGCCGGAGACTGCCTGGCGCCGGCACAAGTAAGATAGTCAAGCGGTTTGTGGTGGAGATCGTGCCCATGTGTGTACGCCTGTTCCGATCTTTAGTTCTATTGTGACGCATAGCAGCACCACTTGCTTGGGATGTCAAGATGTTTGTGCGGGCATATCGACACTTGGCCGTGCTGTTCCGCGGCCAGCAGGCGTGCTTGATGGCTGCGGGGATGAGCGAAATCCACGTCGGCGCCGTCGGGCAGCGTTAGTGTGAGGGTCGATTTCTCCTGGTTGTTTGAGAGGGACGCGGGGAAAGTAGAATGACTATGAACTATGCGCGGGGCCAACGCGTTATCGAATAGCGGTCAGGGAAGACGCGAAGCGCAGCCCCAGCACCGGCTGCGTCAACGAAGTTGCCGGCGCCAGCTCGGCTGATCGCTCACACTCAGAGCCTCGGGCCGTAGTCGGCGCCGGACTGAGCATCTCATGCGCTACTGCGCCCGACTCTGGAATGCAGGGCGCGACGGCATCCCCTTTTTGAGCACCGCCGGCGAACGCGTTCGCCGGCGGTGCTCCTGTCCTTTAGTCCGGTTCCTGTCCGCTTTGCAGCGACTACAAGCGCTTCTCAGTCCGCACTGCCACCAGTGGATGGAGTAGACTCTGCCCGCCATCCACAGACACGACCTGCCCGGTGATGTGACTGGCCGCATCGCTCGCAAAAAAGCAACTAATTCCGCGTGGTCCTGCTCTTTGGCCATATCGCCCGCGGGGATCAGCGCCACCATGGCGTCTAGGTCGAGCCCGCGCTCCTTCGCGGATTCGCTCAGCATTTCCGTCCACGTCATACCAGGGCACATGCAGTTAACAGTGATACCATGAGGGGCCATTTCCACGGCAAGGCAGCGCGAGAAGTGGATAACCGCGGCCTTTGCCGAGCAATAGGCAATCTGGGCGGTCCGGACGATGTGCCGGCAATGGAGGAAAAAACCACGATGCGGCCCGCACCGCGCAGGATCATGCGCTGGATGGCAGCCTGCGAAACCAGGAAGACGCCTTTCGCATCAACCGCAAACGCGTGATCCCACTTTTCTTCCTCCAGCGTGGCTGTCGGCCCGGAGTTGAGTACGCCGGCGTTGTACACCAGCAGCCAGAGTGGCCCCAATTCGACCTCCACACGCTCGACCAATTCCTGCGTGGCGGCCTTGCTGCTCACGTCGGCAGGAATTGCGATGGCGCGCGCGCCGGCCTGGGTCAATTCGTCCGCGGCCGCCTGCGCAGTCACCGGGTCATAGTCGTTGATGGCAACCAGCATCCCGCGGCCCGCCAATTCGCGCGCTACCGTTCTCCCAATGCCGCGCCCGGCGCCAGTTATGAGCGCGGCCCTGCCCGTTAGCTCCCCCATATTCCCCCCTAAATCCACTTATTCATGAACTCGATCGTCTTCTGCGCGGCGGTGTCCGCATCGGGACGCGGGAGCAGCTCCGCGGATATGTAGCCGTCGTAACCCATGCCGCGCAGTGTGTCGAAGATCGGCGCGAAGTCAAGGTGTCCCGCGCCCGGGTAGAGGCGGTTCGAGTCTGCGATGTGGACGTGCCAGACATGCTCGGTCGCGGCTTCAAGGCTGCGCTCGATCGATGCCTCCTCGATGTTCATATGGAAGAGGTCGAGCATGAGGCCGAGGTTCGGCAGCCCGATGTCGCACGCCATGCGCAGCCCGTCGTCGACGGTCTGGATGAAGTCGGTCTCGTAGCGGTTGATCGGTTCGAGCGCGATCCGCACGCCGCAGTCTGCGGCGTACTGGGCAGCGGGCCGCAGCATCTCGACCGCCCTGCCCCATGCGCCGGCAGGGTCGTCGAGCCAGTCAAGCCGCCCACGCAGCCGACCGATGTTGACAATCGCGCCGAGGTAGGCGGCGAGGTCGATCACTGCCTGCGTTCGCGCGAGCGCTCGACGATGCAGATCCTCGTCCGGCGTGACAAGCACAAGCTTGTCCGCGCCCCAC
>JALOOB010000480.1 GCA_025454635.1 Anaerolineae bacterium | reverse complement strand
GGCATGGAGCGCGGGCTGGAGATGCGCCGCGAGACCGAGGTCACGGGTTTCCGCGTTCGTTCGGGCCGGGTCGAGGGCGTGACGACGAATCGGGGCGAGTTGAGCGCGGCGATCGTGGTTCTCGCGACCGGGGCGTGGACGCCTGCGCTCGGTCGCCTGCTGGGCCGCGAGTGGCGCACCCCGCATGTTCACGGGCAAGCTTTGGTCACGGAGGCGAGCCCGCTCAGGCTGCGCAACCACCTCTCATCTGCCGCCTTTTTCGAATCGATGCACGAGAGCGCAGGGGGACCGCCCTCGGCTGTCATGGCCATCGGGCAGAGCGGAAACGGGAACTTCCTGCTCGGAGAAGCGGGAGAGATCGCGGATCATATGGACACCCGACCGACGTCGCGTGGGCTTGCGGCGATCGCGGCCGAGTCTATGCGCTTCATCCCGGCGTTGCGACGTCTGCGCGCCATTCGAGGCTGGGCCTCGCCGGTTGCGTTCACGTCGGACGGCCTGCCGTTTCTCGGGCCTGTCGCGGGCCTGCGCGGCCTGATTCTCGCAACCGCGTTCAAGTCGACTGTCATCGTGACGCCGTTGGTCGGCCGGCTCGTGGCGCAGCTTGCGCTCGGCCAGCCGGTGGAGATCGACCTCGGCCCGTTTTCGCCGGACCGGCGGATCGCCCATTAGGACTGCTGCCATGCGCGTCAACCGCCCTGACCGTCACCTGCCAACGCTTCACCGCGGCGCGCCCGTCGCCGTCACGATCGACGGCCGCCCGGCGCAGGCCTACCTGGGCGAAACAGTGGCGGCGGTGCTGCTGGCCGAGGGCATCCGAGTGTTCAGCCGCGACGCGGACGGCCGCCCGCACGGCTTCAACTGCGGCATGGGCATCTGCTACGAGTGCGCAGTCACGGTCGACGGCGCGCCGAACGTCCGGGCTTGCGTGACGCCGGTCGCCGCGGGAATGGCCATCGAAACGGGAGCGCGGCAATGAACGCGCTGCGCGCGACGCTCGCGGTCATCGGCGCGGGACCGGCAGGGCTGGAGGCCGCAGCGACTGCGGCCGAGCGCGGCGTATCAGTCGCGCTGATCGACGCGCGCGAGCGGCCCGGCGGGCAATACTACCGCCAGCCGCCCGCCACGTTCGCGGTGGAAGATCAGTCGCGACATCAGAGCGAGGCGGAGCGGTTGCTGAAGCGCGCGGCCCACCCGCTCGTCCGCCACGTCGGCGGAGCCACCGTCTGGGGCCTGTTTCCGGCGCCGGAAGGATGGGAGATCGCGGTGGACGGTCCAGGCGGGGGCCGCGCAGTCCTCGCGCCGTTCGTTATCCTTGCGCCCGGCGCGTATGATCGCCCCGTGCCGTTCCCCGGCTGGACGCTGCCGGGCGTGATGACCGCCGGCGGCGCGCAGGGATTACTCAAGACGCAGCGTGTTCTGCCGGGACGACGGTTCATCCTGTCGGGCACGGGTCCGCTGCAACTCGCGGTGGCTGCGGCGCTGATTCAGAACGGCGGCGAAGTCGTCGCGGTGCTCGAAGGCGCCCGCGTCGACTGGCATGCGCTCAAACATGCGACTGCGGCGTGGGGCCAGTGGTCAAGGCTGGCCGAGGGCCTGGAACATGCGAAGGTCCTGCGGGCGGCGCGGGCGCCCGTCCGCACGGGGTGGGCCGTCGTGGCCGCGCACGGAGAGGACCAGGTCGAGGCGGCAACCATCGCGCGGCTTGACGCAGATTGGCGCCCCATTCCCGGCACGGAGGAACGCATCGAGGTCGACACGGTTGTGGTTGGCTACGGCTTCACCCCGTCGACGGAGTTGAGCCGGCTTGCGGAGTGCGAACACATCCTTCGGCCAGAGTTAGGCGGCCTCGTTCCCGTGCGAAACGAGCGGCTGTTGACGTGCCAACCGGGGCTCTATGTTGCGGGCGATGCGGGCGGGATCACCGGCGCGGCGGCCGCGCAGCTCGAGGGACGGCTGGCGGCCCTCTGCGTCTGCCGACGGTTGGGCATCAAGGGAGCGGACGAACGCGCCATCGGGCGAGCCGTCCGCTCCCTGGAACGCGAGCGCAGCTTTGCCCGCGCGCTGGCAGCTGTGTTCGCACCCGGTCCTGGCCTGGACGAGCTGGCAACCGACGACACGTTGATCTGCCGCTGCGAGAACGTGACGCTGGGCCGGATTCGCAAGGCGGTGCGTGGAGGCGCGCGGGCGGTCAACGAAGTGAAGGGTTTGACGTGCGTGGGCATGGGCAACTGCCAGGGCCGGACGTGTGGGACGCTTGCGCAGCGGCTCGTGGCGCGCGAACTGGCTGCGCTTGGCTGCGAGGTCCCGCAGCAGGTCGACCTGCTCACCATGCGCCCGCCGATCTATCCGCTGTCGCTGCAGGCGTTGAGCGAGTACGCCGCGCCGGACGAGCATTATGCCCAAGCTGGGCCTCACCATGACTCAGGGAACGATCACCGAATGGCTAAAGGCGCCCGGCGACTCGGCAAAGGCGGAGGAACCTCTCTGCGCCTACGAAACCGAGAAGGTCACGCTGGAGCTGGTCGCGCCGGAAGACGGCGTTCTGGTCGAGATTCTGGCAGCCGCAGGGGAGACAGTGCCCGCGGGCGCGGCGGTTTGCGAGTTCCGCGCGGCGGGCGAGGCGATCCCGGCGCAACCGGCCCTGGCCGCAACCATCGCGGCGTTGACGGCCACGCCGAAAGCGCGTGCGCTCGCGCGCGAGTTCGGGATCGACTTGGCATCGGTGCGCGGGAGTGGGCCGGACGGTCGAGTCCAGGCAGACGACGTGCTGGCCGCGCGGGCAGCCGTTCCCGCGCCGCAGCCGGTCCGCGCCACCCCGCTGGCCCGCCGCATCGCATCCGAGGCGGGCGTCGATCTCGCCACCGTCAAAGGGACCGGCGCGGACGGCGCAATCACCCGGGAGGACGTGGAGCAGGAGGTGCGCGCCCGCGATGCCGCGCGTACGCCGGCCCCGCCCCCGGCCCCCGCGCCGTCACCCCTGGCCGCGCCAATACCCGGCGAGGAGGTCATCCCCCACTCCGCGCTGCGTCGCACCATCGCGGAGCGCATGAGCCAGTCCGCGTTCACGGCGCCGC
>JALOOB010000479.1 GCA_025454635.1 Anaerolineae bacterium | reverse complement strand
ATCCAGGTGGAAGAGCGCGAGCCCAACCGGGAACTGAACGCCTTCATCGTTCAGCAGAAGAAACAGGAAGCGTTCGACAAATGGCTGACCGACATCCGCGCGGCGGCCAACATCGTCCGCAACTGGACCCTCGATAAGCTGCCGCCCACCCCGGGCGCCGGCTGATAAGCCAACAGAGATGACGCAGCCGGAGTGGATTGGCGGGATACGGTCTTGATCCTGCTGATCCACCTCATCTGCGTCATCTGCGTTCTATTCCCTTACCCCTTCTGTCGACGCACCTCGCGCACGTTCTGCACCTGATTGATCTTGTACAGCACCCGGTCAAGCTGTTCCGCGTCGCGCACTTCCAGCGTCGCGGTGATCATCGCCAGGTTGTCGCGGCGGGCCGTCACGGCGGACGCATCCTCCATGTTAATGTTCTCCAGGTCCAGCACCTCGACGATGTCCTTCAGCAGCCCCGCGCGATCGTAGGCCATCACGCGAATCTTCACCCGGGAGAGTTGCGGCGGGGACTCGCCCCAATCCACCCGGATCATCCGCTCGCGGTCGAGACGCAGCACGTTCGGGCAGTCCTGCCTGTGCACGGAAACCCCGCGCCCACGGGTCACAAAACCGACGATCTCGTCCGGCGGCATCGGGTTGCAGCAGCGCGACATCATCGTCAGCAGATTGCCCGTGCCCTGCACCTTGATGCCATCCACCTTCGGCTCGACGCGCTTTTGCGGTTGGTCGACCTGCGGCAAGCCTTCCTGGTGCGCCTCTTTGAGCGCCTCCTCCGGCTTGTTTAGGTTCAGCACCCGCTTCGCAACGTCCGCCGACGTGATGTCGCCCGTGCCCAGCTCGGCCAGGAAGTCATCCTGGTTCTGGTAGCCGAACAGCCCGGCCACCTCGCCGTAGGTCATGTGCTCCACGCCCAGCCGGTGCAGCTCGCGCTCCAGCAGCTCGCGCCCCGCCGTGATGTTTTCGTCCCGGTTCTGCTGCTTAAACCACTGCCGGATCTTCGTGCGGGCGCGGGAGGTCTTGACGTAGTTCAGGTGGGGATTAAGCCAGTCGCGGCTCGGCCCGCCGCGCTTTGCCGTCAGGATTTCGACCTGGTCGCCGCTCTGCAGGGAGGTGTCCAGGCTAACCAGCTTGCCCCGCACCTTCGCGCCCCGGCAACGATGGCCGATATCGGTATGCACCCGATAGGCAAAGTCGATCGGCGTGGAGCCCGCGGGCAGGTCGATCACCTCCCCGGCGGGCGTAAATACGTACACGCGATCCTTGAAGAGCTCATCCCGCGCGGTCGCCAGAAATTCGCTGCCCCCCGCATGCTCCTGTTGGCCCCAATCCAGAACCGACCGCAGCCATTGAATCTTCCGCTCGTAGGCCTCGTCGTGCCGCGTCTGCGACTTGTAGCGCCAATGCGCCGCGATGCCAACGTCTGCGATGCGGTCCATCTCCGGCGTGCGGATTTGCACCTCTAGCGGCCGGCCGTTCGGCCCGACGACCGCGGTGTGAAGCGATTGGTACTGGTTCTCTTTGGGGCTCGCGATGTAGTCGTCGAACTCGCCGGGGATGGGGCGCCAGAGGGAGTGCGCCACGCCGAGCGCAGCGTAGCAGTCCGGGATATCCTGAACGATCACGCGCAGACCGTGCTGATCGTAAACCTGGTCGAACGTCACGCCCTTGCGCTTCATCTTGCGCCAGATGCTGTAGATGTGCTTTGGCCGGCCTGAAATGGTCGCCTGGATGTTGTGCCGCGTCAGCTCGGTGCGCAGGGTTTGGATGACCGTGTTGACGTAGCCCTCGCGCTCTTCACGGCGCTCGGCCAACTCGGCCTTCATCTTGACGTAGGTGTCCGGCTCCAGGTAGCGGAACGCCAGGTCCTCGAGTTCCCACTTGATCGCGTAAATGCCGAGCACGCTCGCCAACGGCGCGTACACGTCCAGCGTCTCGCGCGAGATGCGCTGCTGCTTGTCCGGCTGCATCGCGTTCAGCGTGCGCATATTGTGCAGCCGGTCGGCCAGCTTGATCAGGACGACGCGCACGTCATTGACCATCGCCAGCAGCATCTTGCGGAAGCTCTCGATCTTCGGATCGCGGCTGTCCGCCGGCAGCGCCGCCATGTCGGAGACGTGCTCCAGCTTGGTCACGCCGTCGACCATGCTCGCGACTTCAGCCCCGAACTCCTCGATGAGCATCGGGATCGTGATCGGCGTGTCTTCCGCCACGTCGTGCAGCAGCGCGGCCGCGACGGTGCGCGCGTCGAGGCGCAGGTCGGCCAGCACCGTGGCGACCGACTCCGGGTGGACGATATACGGCTCGCCGGATTTGCGCCGCTGATCGCCGTGCGCTTCGACCGCGTACTCATACGCGCGCCGGACCAGCGCCTGATCCTGCGGCGAATAGCTCTTCGGCAGATGCCCGCGTAGTGTGTCCCAGCTCATGCGCTCACCGTTCGTGCCCCGTCTTTGCCCTGCGTCCCACCTGATGCTATACTAGCTGCGGTGTCTGCCCCAGTAGCTCAGTGGATAGAGCGACTGACTTCGGATCAGTAGGCCGCG
>JALOOB010000478.1 GCA_025454635.1 Anaerolineae bacterium | reverse complement strand
ACCGCGCGCGTCAGCCGGTCGCGCTTGTCCACGAAATAGCCGGCGTCCACCGTGCTGCCGGCCTCGGTGATCTGCGTGCGGATGCGGTAGACCTCGCCATCGACGTTGACCCCGTCGGCCACAGCGCGCGTGCGCGGGTACTCCATCACCAGGTTGCCGTTGAAGAAGCCGAGGGTCTGCTTCGACGGCGTGGCGGTCAGGCCGACCAGGTGCGCGTCGAAGTATTCGAGCACCTGCCGCCACAGGTTGTAGATCGAGCGGTGGCATTCGTCGGTGAAGATGATGTCGAAGGTCTCCACCGGCACGCGCGGGTTGTAACTGACCGTGACGGGCGGGCCGTTCAGCGCCGCTTCGAGGTCGAACCACGAGCGCTCCTCTGCCAGCGGGTCGAGGTCCTCCTCGCCCGCCAACATCGAGTAGAGGCGCTGGATGGTCGTGATGCAGACCCGGCTGACCGGGTCGAGCGCGTTGGATGTGAGGCGCTGGACGTTGTACAGCTCCGTGAACTTGCGCCCGTCGTCTGGCGTGACGTACTGCTGGAACTCCATGAGCGTCTGCCGCCCGAGGTTGCTGCGGTCGACAAGGAAGAGAACACGCCGCGCGCCCGCGTGCTTGATGAGACGGTAGATCGAGCTGACTGCTGTGTAGGTCTTGCCCGAGCCGGTCGCCATCTGGACGAGCGAGCGGGGGCGGTCGCCGGCCAGCGAGGCTTCGAGGTTACGGATCGCCTCGATCTGCGCGCCCCACAGGCCGGTCGTGATCAGGGGCGGCATGTCGCGCAGACCTGCGCGAAGCGTGGCGGGCGGAGCGAGCACGCCAGGTCGGCCGGCGCCCAGCCATTCGGCCAGCGTTTCGGGCCGGTGAAACGCGAACACGCGGCGGCTGCGCGGCTGGGGGTCGAGGCAGTTGGTGAAGAAGGTCTCGACGCCGCTGCTCTCGTAGAGGAAGGGCAGGGGGTTGTGCCAGGGTTTGAATGGGGCGGGCAGTCCGGCGCCGTACCGGGCCGACTGCGATTCGATGCCGCTGAGCGGCGTGCCCATGGCCTTTGCTTCGACGGCTCCGAGCGCCTTCCGGTCGACGAAAAGGAGATAGTCGGCGAAACCGGTGGTGAGCGGAAACTCGCGGATCGCGACCCCTCGCCCGGCTGTGAGGTCGGACGCGGCGCGATCCTGGACGGACCAGCCGGATGCGGCGAGCGAGCGGTCGATGAGCCTCGTTCGGGTATCTGCTTCGGAGAGAGACATGCGTCTTTGGCGCCTCTGCGGAGCGGATGCAGTCTGACGGCGCAGAGTGTACCACACGGCGACTTACGCGTAAAATCATGCGCGCGCGACAAGATGTGTTGTCAGAAGGCGTCCCGAAGTCTGATCTGGCGTCCTGAAGTAATCATGTGACCAGTCCCGCGCGTGACAATAAAGAAAGCATGTGCTACCATCTCCCCCGACCTTCGCACCTCCGGTCATCCCACTAACCCCGCGGAGACTCATCTTCCATGGAGCTCAACCAGTATTTCACTATCGACGCTACCTTCGCGCAGATCATCCAACGCATTGAAGAATATGGCCGCGCCAACCCGCCGTTTAGGCGCAAGGTGATTCGCTTCGTCGTCGAAGACGCGCAGCCCATCTGGGACGGTTATGAACGCACACACCACTTTGCCACCGCCTACTGCTTTTCGCGATGGGAACCAGAGGAGCCGCTCTTTACGGTCAGCGCGGTGGAGACCGCGGGCGTCTGCCGCGTCCACCCGGAACTCCTGGGTGACCGCGCTAAAGACTGGTTCAGGGATATGGTGGAATGGCTCGCGCCAGACTGGACTACTCACGACGCGCAACCGCTGCCCCAGGTTCCATTCCCTGGCGCGCATCCGGGTGCTGCCGAGAGCGGCAATACCAAGCCAACCTTACCACTGAAAGGTCGGGTAGCCACGTCTTCGGGCACAGAAGGTGGTGCAGCGCCGAAAAGCAATCGGGGTCGCCCCAGTTTCCCGGACGAGTACAAGAAGAAACAGGTGGAGGAGTACTGGAAGGTTCGGGGACACGACTCGCAGGAAGAGTTCTGCCGGCGCAAGCCGTTCGCGAAAAGGACGCTCGGCAGCTGGATAAGCTGGTACCGCAGTAAGTGGGGCGAGCCGGGATAATATCGGCCCATTATTGCCTCATATTGCCCTTTACTGCGTCACGTTTTTCGTTTTACGCCGCCTCCCTTGCCCTACACTGTCGGGCAACGGAGGCGGCTTCTTTTATGTCGGAGACATCCACGTCAGGTTTCGTGCGGATCGACAACCGGTTCATCCGGGACTACGCGCCGCGCATCGGCGCCCACGCCATGGCGGTCTACCTTGTCTTGGCCCTGCATGCTGACGCGACGACGAGGCAGTGCTTCCCGTCGATGCGGACCATTAGCCGGCTGTCGAAGCTGAGCCGCCCCACCGTTTTGAGGGCAATCGCCATACTCGAGGAGGAGAGATTGATCAAAGTCGAGCGACGGCGCAGGGCACGCGGCGATCCATACTCGAGGAGGAGAGATTGATCAAAGTCGAGCGACGGCGCAGGGCACGCGGCGATCGCGAGGTCAACCGGTACACGCTGCTGCCCATCACGGGTGGTCAAGCAGCTTCACCACCCGTGGTAAACGTCGTTGATCACCCTGGTCAAGCAGCTTTACCGGAACAAGACTTAATTAACAAGACCCAGGAGAACAAGAGAGAGGGCGCGCGCGCAGAGCGCACGCCCACCCCGGCGCAAACCGGGGACCCGCACCTGGATCACCCGGCGGTCAAAGCGTATCGGGACGCCTTCAAGCTGACGCCGAACGCGCTTCAGCGCGCGGAGATCGCCCGGGTGGTGGCTGATGTGGCGGTATGGCAGGAGGTGCTGCGCAATTGGCAGTTGGCGAGCTACAAGGTGAACAACATTCCGGGGATGCTGGATAAGTACCGGAAAGAGACAGGCGAAAGGAGTGGCGGAAGTGGCAGGAATGCGCGCAGTGGGCGACCTGGTTTCCAGGGTAACAGAGTCTATGACCGGCGGGAGTCCCGATCCCCGGAGACTCCCGAGGAGGCCGCTCGGCGAGACGCCGAGTGGGAAGCTCTCAGACAATCACAGGAGCGGAGTGAGCTTGATGGACGGTAACGCGAATACGGAGAAAGCGGGACAGTGTCCGAAATGCAAGGGCAAGGGTTTCGTGCTCAAAGACGTGAATTACGGGCACCCGGACTTCGGGAAGTTGATCCCGTGCGACCTTTGTAACGGCAGCCGGGCGGAGGTGTCGCCGTTTATGGAACTGGAGGTCCCGAAAGACGTCCGGGGGGCCACGTTCAAGAACGTGTTCCGGAGGTCGGAGATCGCGCCCGCGCTCGAAGTAGCCGAGCCGTTGGTTGCGCAGCGGCACGGGCTCCTGACCCTGTGGGGGCCGCCCGGGGTGGGAAAGAGCGAAGTCCTGGGCTGCGTATGGAATGAGGCATCATCCGCTGGCATACCGTGTCTCTATGCGGACGCCATCCGACTGTTCGCCAGGCTCCGGGAGGGACTCGACCCCGGCGCCAATCCGAGCTTCACCGAGATGTGGAAACCGGTGCTGAACGTCCCGGTGCTCTGCGTGGACGACATCCACGCGGTCAACAAGACGGGCTGGGTGTGGGAGCGGGTAACGGAGCTGATCTGCTGGCGGTATGAACACCGACATGATCTGCTGACGTGCCTGGCGACGAACGAGTCGCCCGATGCGCTGCCCGATTTTCTGCGCAGCCGGATTTGCGACCGCCAGTGCCGCGTTGTCGAGGTGGTGGGGCCGGACGTCCGCCAGCGAATCCGGTAAGCTGAGCGCGCGAGAAGGAGAAGGAAGAGATGGCATCTTCAAGCAACACGACCTGGTCGAAGGGTTTCAGCGGCAATCCGGACGGCGAGGCGCGCGGGGA
>JALOOB010000477.1 GCA_025454635.1 Anaerolineae bacterium | reverse complement strand
GTCAGCGCGCCCATCTCCTTCAGGCAGTAGGTCATCCGGCGCCCGAGCCAGGTCGGTCGGTCGAGCGCGCGCGCAAGCTGCGCGGGCGTAAATGGGTCGGGCAAGCTCTCCGGCACGAGCGCGAGAAGGTCGGCGGGCGTTGCGAAAACGCGCGAGGCCGTGACGTCGAGCAGGCGGCGCTCGGCCGTGGCCCAGCCGCGGCGGCGCCAGTTGACGGTGTCGTCCTTCACCCGCACCTCCTCCTCGACGATCAGCGGCACCTCCAACGTGAAGTTCGGGTGCGCCATGAGCCGCGGGAAGCTGACCAGTTCCGCAAAAAGCAGTTCCGGCCCGCCGCGCTTGGGCGAGCGCCGTCTCCCCACCACCGCGCCGTCTTCCCCCAGGCGCACGATCCACTTTTCGGCCGCCACCGGATAGATCAGGCGGACCGGGTGCGTCTCGACCAAGGTCGTCAGCTTGCGCTTCATCTGGCCCAGGTTTTTCGTCTGGATCTCCAGGAGGAGGTCGACGTCGCCCTCCACGGCGCGCACGATGTCAATGACGAAGCCGCCGACGCGGACCTCGAACCGGTCGCCGGGTTGACCGTACCAGTTCTTCAAGGCTGCGTGCAGCGGCTTCTCGTTGAGCGTCCCGATGCCGGCAGGCTTCGGCTCGCCGGCCGGCTCAGAGCCGTTCGGCACGACCTCGTCAGCCAACCGCTTTCTCCACCGGCAGCGGCGCGGGCCGGGTCACTGAGCTGCGCAGCTTGACATACTGCGCCGTCTCGTACGCTTCCTGGGCCGACTCCATCAGGTCAAGGACGTGCAGGGCAAGCTGCCCGCTCGCCCGGTGGGGACGCCCTTCAGCAATGGCGAGCGCCATGTCGGACGCGCCGAGCCCGCGCGAGTTATCCGTGTAGCCGGGCGCGAGAGGCGCCTCGCGCCACTCCGCGTCGCCTGCGAGCTTGACTCGCACCGGCCCGCCGAAGGTGTTCGGGTCCGGCACGCTGAGCGAGCCTTCCGAGCCGTAGACCTCGATGCGCGGGAGATTGTGCGCCCACACGTCGAAGCTGATCAGCAGGGAGGCGACCGGGCCGGATGCGAACTCCAGCGTGGACGCGTAGTGCGTCGGCACCTCGACCGGCAGCCGCTCGCCCTTGCGCGCCTCGCTGGTGGCGATGCGCTCCGCGAATGACTTGCGCGCGACGCCGGAGATGCGCGCGACCGGTCCAAGCATGGCGATCAACGTGGTCAGGTAGTACGGCCCCATGTCGAACATCGGGCCTGCGCCCTGCTTGTAGAAAAAGGCCGGGTCCGGGTGCCAGCTTTCAGGGCCGTGGCCAGCCATGAACGCGACCGCCGCGACGGGCTCGCCGATCACGCCCTGGTCGATCAGATTGATGCAGGTTTGCAGGCCCGCGCCGAGGAAGGTGTCGGGCGCGCAGCCGACGCGCAGGCCGCGGCTTTCGGCGAGTGCCACCGTGGCTTCGCCCTCCGCACGGGTCACGGCCAGGGGTTTTTCGGAGTAGACGTGCTTGCCTGCTTCGAGCGCGCGCTGGTTGACCAGGCTATGCGCTGCGGGCACCGTCAGGTCGACGACGAGGTCGATCTCCGGGCTTTCCAGCAGCGCGTCGACGGACAGCGCGTCGATGCCGTGCTCGCGCGCCTTCGCCTCCGCGCGCTCGGGCAGCGCATCCGCGCAGGCGACGAGCTTCAGGCCGGGGAGGACGCGGCAGTTCTTCATGTAGATGCCGCTGATGTTGCCGCAGCCGATGATGCCAACCCTAAGCTTTGCTGCTTGCAGCCCCATGTCCCCATCCCTTCGACGTGAGATAGCGATAGCTCCGGTCGACCGCAGCCATCATGTCCGTCGCGCAGCGATCCAGCTCGACAATCAGCCACTCGGCGTGCGGCTCGGCGGCAGTCAGCACATGCGGCCAGTCCATCACGCCCTCGCCCGCGGCGGTCATCGGGTCGGTCATGTTGCCGGGGCCGTCCTTGACGTGGATCAGGGTCGCGCGGCTGCCCAGCTTGCGGAGCACCTCCGCCGGGTCGTGCTCGGCCACGTGCGCCCAGTACGTGTCAAGCTCCCAGAAGACGGAAGGATCGAGCCGCTCCAGCATATGCTCGTAGGCGGGGCGCCCGTCGACCAGGTTGAACTCCTGCCAATGGTTGTGGTAGCCGACGGTCATGCCGTGCTCGCGCGCAACCTCGGCCGCGCCGTTGAGCATGTCGGCCGCCTGGTAGACCTTGCCGAGGTCCTCGAAGAACTCGGGCGCGAGCCAGGCGAGCACGATGCGCTTGGCGCCAAGCGCGGCCATGTTGTCGAGCACTTCGTTCTTCTTGTCGCCCAGCGGCAGCGCGCTGTGCGCGGAGGTCACGGTCAGGCCGAGCTCACGGAAGAGCTTGCCCGCGGCCGCTGGCGTCGTGCCGGGGAACATGGCGGTTTCGACGCCGGCATAGCGACCTTGCGAACCGCATCATCGAAGCCCTGCGCGAGGTCCTCGCGGATCGAATAGAGCTGGAGCGCGACTGGTAACGGGTACATAAGTCTCCTTATCCTGGCCTAACTCATCGAAGTGAGCCTGTATCTGTTCTCTTTCCCCGATTATCGCGCCGATTGAGGGGGCGCGGGAAATTGGGCGCGCGCGATGGCGGGGGCCGCCTGGCCCCCGCCGCCCCCGTCTCAGGGGCTGCGCCCCCGAGACCCCCGCATTGCCCAGCGATGCCGGTCGCTCTGCCTTCGAGCGGTTGCCCGGTGTGGTGGGCGGGGCGTTATGGATGCGCGCCGGATGGGCGGATGCCCAACGCGAGCCGTCAGACGAGTTTACGGATTGCAGAATAAAGATGCTTATGGCGACGGAGCGCGCGGAGGAAGCAGAGAGCTCTATGCGCTCTCTGTGTCCTCTGCGGCTTCAGCACTTTGAGGTTGGGGCGAGTCTAGGCTTGCCATTCGTGGGGGATGCCTTGCAGGCCACCGGCGGGCGCGGGCAGCGCAGCGGGGCGGAAGGCGGGGTGTTCGAGGATGGCCTTGGCGAGCGCGGGGCCGCGGTAGATCAGGCCGGTGTAGACCTGGACGAGCGCCGCGCCCGCGTCGAGCTTTTCGAGCGCGTCCTCCGGCGACATGACGCCTC
>JALOOB010000476.1 GCA_025454635.1 Anaerolineae bacterium | reverse complement strand
GGTGTACAGCGTGTTGGACGGGAACGAGCAGAACCCGCGCATCAAGCTGTTCGAGACGTTCGGCGCGGCGGTGCAGGCGCTGCTGGCGGGGGACGTGGATACGGTGCTGATGGATGCGGCGTCGTCAAAGGGGTACATTGGCGCGAACCCGGACAAGCTGAAGCAACTGGATGAGCCGCTGGGGACGGAGGAGTTCGGCTACATCTTCACGCCCAAGTCCGACCTTGTCGCGCCGTTCAACGCGGCCATCCAGACGATGAAGGATGACGGCTTCCTCAATCATTTGAACACGCGCTGGTTCTTCCTCTACGACGCCAACGCAAAGTAGGGAATAGGACGCAGATGACGCAGATCAGGCAGATCCTCAGGATCGTTTATAATGATCCTGTTATCTCGCTAGATCTGCGTCATCTGCGTTGAATTCCCTCTCCGGTGCCATATGCTATTTGTAAACCGCCTGTCGCGGCTGCCGTACTGGCTGCTTGCGGCGCTCCTGCTCGGGGTTGTTTTCCTCTGGGCGATGCTGAGTCGCCAGGACTACCGTGTTATCCTCGCCGCGGTGTCGCAGGGCATCACCACAACCGTGTATGTCACCCTGGTCGCGTATGCGCTGGCGACGCTGTTTGGGCTGTTGCTCGGCCTGATGCGGATGTCGCATAGCCGGCTGGCGCAGGAGGTTGCGACCTTCTACGTCGAGATCATCCGCGGCGTGCCGATGCTGGTGATTCTGTATTACATCGCCTTCGTGGGCGCGCCGGGGCTGAGCGACCTGGTCAACGCGCTGGGGCGCGCGCTGGCGCCGGTCGTGCCGGGCCTGGGCGAGGCGCTGACCGCGTTTCAGGTGCGCAACTTCGACTTCACGACGCGCGCGATCGTCGCACTGACGATCGGTTACAGCGCGTTCATCGCGGAGATCTTCCGGGCCGGGATCGAGTCGATTGATTCGGGGCAGATGGAGGCGGCGCGCTCGCTGGGGATGACCTACTGGCAGGGGATGCGAGCGGTTATCCTGCCGCAGGCGATTCGCAATGTGCTGCCGCCACTGGGCAACGACTTTATCGCGATGTTGAAGGATTCCTCGCTCGTGTCCGTGCTCGGCGTGCAGGACATCACGCAACTGGGGAAGGTGTATGCCGCGAGCACGTTCCGCTTCTTCGAGACGTACAATGTGGTCGCGTTCCTGTACCTGGTGATGACCGTGGGGCTGGCGCTGCTTGTAAGGTGGATCGAACGGAGAATGAAGGTCGCGTCGTAAGGGGCGCGGATTGCTTCGTGAGGGCGGACCGCAGGTCGCCCCTACAACCACTCCAACAACTGCTCGGGCCGGTCGAGGATGAGATCGGCCTCGTTGAAGTCGCCGTCCTGCCCGAAGCCGCAGCGCACGCCGACCGCAAGCGCGCCTGCGGCCTTCCCCGCGCGTACGTCCACGCTCGTGTCACCCACCATAATGCACTGCTCCGGCGTGACGCCGAGCTTTTCCGCGGCAAGGCGCACGGGCATGGGGTGCGGCTTCATGCGCGCGCTGTCCTCGCGGGTGACGACCGCGCCGACGAACTGGCGCAGGTTGCTGTTCTGCAGGATGAAGTTTGTCTCGCTCTGGTCGCGGCTGGTCACTACGCCGAGCAGGTAGCCGCGGCTGCGGAGGACGCGCATGGCCTCCGCGCTGCCCTGAACGCACTCGCAGCAGGGTGTATCCGTGACGCCACTGACGCGGCGCAACCACCGGCGAAGGCGGAACGCGGCGTTGTCGAGCCTCAGCCGGTCGAGCACGGTCACCATCGCGTTCCCCGGCCCTTCGACGGCCATCACGCTGCGCCGCGCGAGCGCCAGCCGCCGATCTTCGGGCACGAGCCGCGTCGACACGCGGATGTTCTCGGCCACCCAGCGCGACAGGAAGTCGTCCGTCTCCACCAGGGTGCCGTCGAGGTCGAACAGGATGGCGGCAACGTCGCGGTTCTTGACCGTTTCCCCCCACAGCAGACGCAGGTCGGGTATCTCCGGCTCGACGAAAGGCTCCTGATCGAATAGCTTGCGCAGGGCGTAGCCGAGAAGGACGCGGGCGCCGGCAATGGTCGGCGCGGCGAGCAGGATGCCGAGGATGCCGGCCAGCGCGCCGCCGACCAGCGCGCCGAGGATGACGACCGCGGGGTGGAGGCGCACGCGGCCGCCGATGATGCGCGGGACCAGGTAGAGGTTCTCGGTCTGCTGAATGAGGAAGTAGACGAGGGCAACGAGGCCGGCGAACCAAACATTCGGGAGCGGAATCCAGGAGGAGCCGAGCACCAGGGCGATGGCGATGCCGGGGAGCGCGGCGATGACCGGGCCGATGGAGGGCACGAACTCGAACAGGGCGGCGATCAAACCGAGGACGGGCGCGTTGCGCACGCCAAGGATCGTCATGGCAATCCAGACGACCACGCCGATGGACGAAGGAATCCCAGATGCCGGCCAGCTCGCGCCAGAGGCGGCCGAGCTCGGGGCGCCAGGCTTCGGGTACGCGCTCGGAGATGAAGCGGCCTGCGCGGGGGCCATCCCGCGCGACGTAGAATGCGAAGACGAGAATAAAAAAGAACCAGATGATGCCGCTGACCGCGCCGCGCAGGACGGTGGTCACGCCGGTGGTGATGTTGGGCAGGAGGCCCTGGAGGCCGCCCAGGTTTTCGAGCGTGCCAAGCTCGGGGCCGACAACGCCGCGCAGCCAGGCATTGATGGGCTGATAGAACGGACCGAGATTGATGACCAGGC
>JALOOB010000475.1 GCA_025454635.1 Anaerolineae bacterium | reverse complement strand
GTGGAGCTGTGGCACTTGGCGCACTGGGCCGGGACCATGCCCTCGGCGTCCCAGTCGCGGAACGCCATGGCGGTGCCGTCGAAGTGGCCGGCGTCATTCCGGGCCGCGTTCTCGATGTCGACCGGCTTGGCGATCTTGGTGTTCAGATCGGCAATCGAGTCGTGCATGAGCTGGATGACGTACTTCGCGTTGTGCGCGAAGCCGCCGGGGTCCTTGCCCGCAACCTGGTAGTTGTAGGCGGCCTTCAACAGGCGGGGGGTCCAGGCAGCGAACGGGCGCTCGCCCTGGTCCAGCTTGCCGTTGTTGTTGGCGTCGCCGAAGAAGTACGGGTAAGTGGCCGCGTCGTAGCCGATGGGCGCCTTGGACACTTCGGTGGCGTACGCCTTGATGCCGGCGAGCAGTTTCTCCTGCAGCCCGGCGTACTCGGCCTGGACGCCTTCCTCCGCGTCGCCATCGCCGTCGTAGTCCATCAGGGAGCCGGCCATGCGGATTTCGGCCAGGTCCTCGACGGTCTCGACGCCTTCATGGCACGTGGCGCACGCTTCGATATCGAGTTCGAGCTCGTGCGGGTTGTGGCAGCCGTTGCAGGTGTTGAACGGCGCCGGGTGCTGGAACTTGCCGTCGTAGCTCTGGCCGTCGTACTCGTAGCCGCCCTTGACGAGCGTGCCGTACTGGGTCGCGGCTGCGGCGAAGTAGTGGACGTTGCGGAAGCCGAAGGTGGTGGTGACGGGCTTGCCGTCCTGCGTCGCCACAAGCGGCTTAACGACGGTGTCCAGGTCCTTGACCGGGTCGAGCTTGAACGTGCCAGTGATCTGGTTGTTCACGCTGACCGTCGACTCACGGCCCTGGTGGCATTCCATACAGCGGGACTCGTCGCCCAGGCCTTCGAGCGTGACGCCCGAGGGGAAGGTGACGCTGGTCTTGCTGACGGTGGCGCTGTTGTGGCAGGCGACGCAGTCAACCACGGTGTTCACCGGGGCCGGCTTGTCGACCTTGCCCGCGGCGCTGCCATCGGCGCCCAGGAAGTCCTGGTAGCCGGCGGAACTGTGGCACTTAGCGCAGGCAACGGGAACTTCCTGCGGATCTTCTTCATCCCAGTGCCGGAACGCCTCGGACTCGACGTCGGCATGGGGCGAGCCCTGCCAGGGCTCGAGCGCCGGGATGGTGGGATTATCCGTGTCCACCTCGACGGCGGGAGCCGGCGCCGGGGTGGCCGTCGCCGTTTGCAGTGAGGGGGCCGCGCCCTGCTCCGCGGATGCGACGGCAAAGACGCCGAGCAACAGCGCGAAGATGGCCAGGGCAAGGCCTAGCTTCGACCAGTGCTTCATGGTTCCTCCTTGGATTGAAGCAGACCGATTTGGATCTAGCGGGGATTCAGTGAACTAAGGGCAGGCTACGTCGGTGCGCACCTCCTAGTTAGCGTTGGGCGTCTGTAGACGACCGTCACCGCCGGCGCGGGACTGCGCCGCCGGTGCTGGCAAGGGACTCAAACATCCTACATCAGGTTGCGCCATAACGCAACCTGATGCAAGTGCGAAAAGGCACGATACGCCGGAAGAAGGTTATGAGGAATATCATTCCGAGAGGGCCTGCTGCGGGCGTAAAATCGTTTGGATGCGGTCATGCCCGAACGGGCGCGGCCGCTTCTATCTGATTTAACGGCAGGCAACGATGAGCATTGCGCTGGGCATCGACACGGGCGGGACCTACACCGACGCAGTCCTGGTGACTTACCCTGACGGCCGGGTGGTGGCCGGGGCGAAGGCGTTGACCACGCGACACGACCTGGCGCAGGGCATCCGCGCGGCTATCGAAGCGGTGTTCGCCAGGGCGACGGAATGCGGCGCGCCGGTTGCGGCCGGCGAGATCGCGCTCGTCTCCCTCTCGACCACGCTCGCCACAAATACGCTGGCGGAGGGCCAGCGGGGGAAAGTCTGCCTGCTGCTGATCGGCTATGACCTGGCGTTGATGCGCGAATACGGCTTCGACCGGGAGTTGGCGACGCCCGACGTCGTCTACATCGCGGGCGGGCATGACGGGCTTGGCAATCGGGTCGCGGAACTGGATGAAGCAGCGGCGGTCGAGGCGATTCTTGCGCACCGCGACCGGGTCGAGGCGTTCGCCGTCTCGGGCTACTTTAGCGTCCGCAACCCGGAGCATGAGCTGCGGGTGAAGCAACTGGTCGAGGAGATGACGCAGCTGCCGGTGACGTGCGGCCACGAGTTGACCAGCCAACTGAATGCGGTCCGCCGCGCGACGACCGTCTCGCTCAACGCGCACCTGATCGCGCCGCTGCGCGAGCTTCTGGCTGCGGTCCAGGCGACCCTGGCCGAGATGACCATTCGCGCGCCGCTGATGGTCGTGAAGGGGGACGGATCGCTGGTCCGCGCGGAGTTCGCCGCGCACCGGCCCATCGAGACGATTCTGTCGGGGCCTGCGGCAAGCGTGGTGGGCGCATGGCACCTGGCGGGCCGCGGGGATGTTTGGACGGTGGACGTGGGCGGGACCACGACGGATATCGCAGCGCTGCGGGACGGGTGGCCCGCGCTGAACGTCGACGGCGCGCGCGT
>JALOOB010000159.1 GCA_025454635.1 Anaerolineae bacterium | reverse complement strand
GGCCCGCGCGCTCCCTGGCAGTCCGCCGCGCGCGGCGACGGCTCGCAGTGGTCCCCTGCCGCGTTGTCCTTTACGACTGAAAGCTCGTGGCGTGGCGACGCGCCCAACTCTGAGGACAACGACCGAGGCTGGAACGTCACGTTCCGCATTCCGTTCGAAACCCTGGGAATCGCGAACGCGCCGTCTCCCCAAACCCAATGGAGACTAGGGGTGGTAGTCCACGACCGCGACGACGCCGCGGGAACACTCGTCCCCGACCAGGTCTGGCCGGAGACGATGGATGCGGAACAGCCCGGCTCGTGGGGCCAGCTCGTTTTCGGCCTTCCCGCTTACACCCCCCCTTCCGCCGTTACGCAGGGGGTAACGACCATCCGCGACGGACTGAACGGCGCCGCAGTCCGCGATGGCATGGTTGGCGGCAGCTCCAACTGCGGGGCCAGCGTAGATGATTGGTGGCTGGAGTGGGGCGAGGCGAGCTATCCCAGCCATGAATTCTTCAACGTGCAGAACCAGCATGACGTGGCCGACTGGCCGTGCTTCTCCAAGTACTACGTGACTTTTCCGCTCGACAGCGTCCCCCCCGACAAGGTCATCCTCGCTGCAACGCTCCAACTGCACCAGTTTGGCAATGCCGGCGCGGGCTGGGACCCGGGTCCGACGCCCTCGTACCTTCAGGTGCTGACAGTAGCTGAAGACTGGGGCGCGACGCTGACGTGGAACAACGCGCCGCTTGCGCAGCAGAATGTTGGCGGCGCATGGGTTGACCCCTTCACCGAACCTGTTCCTCGCGAAGGCGCCGACCGGCAGTGGAACGTTTCGGCTGCGGTCGCGCAGGCTTATGCTGCCGGGCAACCGCTGCGCCTCGCGGTCTACTCCGCCGACGCGGATTACCACAGCGGGCGCTACTTCCGATCTTCGAAGTTCGGCGATGCAGCGGAGCGGCCTACCCTGTTCGTGCGCTGGGGCGATCCTGGCGCAAAGGCATTTCGCGCGCTTCTGCCGTACACGACGAGGTAAGCGCAAACAGCGGCGTCTCGGTGCCGGCTTCGCAGATCCTTCTCTGCAGTATCGTGGCTAACCTGACCGGCGCCGACGGCAGGCCGGGAATTCCCGCAGTCCGATAGACTAAACGCTCTGCGTTCCATGGGTGAATGGCGCATGCTGTTCACCCCCTGCTTTGGTTTAAACAGGATCAGTATGGCAAGTATCTGTCCTCATCTCGGGCTCGCCTCAGATCGTACTGTAATGCGTTCTGAGGCCGACGAAGATCACCGCTGCTACGCCGGCTCGCACGCGCATGCGCCTCCGCTCGATCACCAGACCGCCTTTTGCTTGCGCGCGCGACACACTGCGTGTCCGCTTTACGTGCCGGTGGATCCGCGCGCGCCGGTCAAGGCCGAAGCAAAGCGGCGGGTTCCCCAGCTCAGATGGCTCCCGTGGCTGCTCGCAGGCGTTGCGATCGTAATCGTCGCTGCGGTATTCGGTCGCGACCTGTTAGCCCCACCGGCAGCAACATTCGGAAACGAATTCACGGCTGCCGCAGCCCCTCCACAGGGTGCGGAGTCGCCTGCTGCGCCGGGCACACCCTCTGCCGCCCTCGGTCCGGTCAGCGCTCCTAGCCCGGTGCGGGACAACGCCTCCACGCCGCAGGCAGATGGCCGCGTGCTGACGCTCATGCCGGAGGCAGGCGACGTGGGTTGGTGGTCCAGCGGACAGACGCGCGTGAACCTTGCCGACTCGTTCCTTTACGCCGGCTACTACCAGGGCCAATCGTTCGTAGCAGTGGTTCGTTTCCCGCTCGACGCAGTGCCGCGCGGAGCCCCCATCAACGAGGCCGCGCTGGCGCTCACCGGGCTCAACGCGGACAGGTTCGATCCCGGCGAGGGTGGCGCGTGGACCGCGCAACTCCTTGCCGTGTCGGGTTCCGAGCAATTGGGCCTCAGCGATTTCCAGGAGATCTACAACCTGCCCGCAGCAGCCACCCTCTTCCCGACGCTCCTGCCAGCTGACTTGGGTCGCAACGTCACCAATGTCCTGCCCCTTGATCCTGCCGCGCGCGACTGGCTGGCGAAGCAGATCGTTGACGGCGCGCCCGCTGTGGTCATCCGCATAGTTGGTCCATCTTCGGGTGAGAGCGTGTTCGCGTGGGACAGCGGTCATGGTCCCGCCACGGCGGGCGACACCCCGCGCCTGGTGCTCAACGTGGGACCGCCGCCACCCACGCCTCCGCCCTTCCCGACAGAAGCAGTTATCGTCGTAACGCTGACACCCACTCCTGCGAACATCCTGACGGTCGCCGCTGAGGCGGCTACCGCAAGCGCGCTTAACGCGGTTGCGACTCCGACGCCAGTTCCGTACCGCATGGTCACTGCAACGCCGTTACCGGCCAACATGGCAACCGCGCAAGCGCTGGGCCTGTCCCAGGGCCTGCCTCCGATCGTTGAGAGTACGCGAACGCCCGCGAACGCCGCCACGGCTACTTACGACGCCGAGTACGCGACCGCAGTTGCGGTTACGACGGGCACTTTTACGCCCACACCCGAGGGCGCAGTCACGCCAATTATCATTATGCCCACGCCGATCCCGCGCAACGTAATGACCGCAGCGGCACAGATGCGCACCGCAACTGCGGTCGCGACCCGCGTGGGCACGCCGACGCTGCTGCCGTTCAATGCCGTTGTCGCAACGCCAACCGAGGAGCCGTTCGTCATTGTAAACACGGAAACACCGGCCAATTGGGAGACGGCCCAGGCATACGTCAATTACGCCACTGCCGTTGCCGCTACCACCGGCACCTTCACTCCCATTCCGCCCGGCGCGATTCGCGCAACCGTCACGCGCGGTCCCACTAACACGCCCGCGCCGACACCGACGATGCTGGTCCAATACGTGGATCAGATCACGCCGCAGCCTCTACCCACCCCGGTCCCCGCCGCGCCGCTGTCGATTCCGGCCGAACTTAAGGGGAAGATTCTGTTCCTGAGCGACCGTGATGGTGGGATCCGCTTGTTCTCCCTCGACCCGCAGACCAGGCGATTGGCCTACGTGGCGGAAAACTGGCCCCACGAAATGGTGTTGAGTCGGGAGGGGCTGGCGCGCGATGGCTTCCGCGCGGTCGGCGTCGCTGAGGACGCGAATCGCATCCCACAGGTTTATGTCCGCGATAGCCGGCGCGAAGGCGAGCGAATCTGGCTGACCTCGGGGGCGGCGAATAGCTACGATGCCGTGTGGTCACCGGTGAGCGACCGGATAGCGTACGTCTCTGAGGAGTCGGGCAATCCGGAAATCTACACCGTGAACGCCGACGGTACGGACCTTCGGCGTTTGACGACCAACGACACCGCGGTCGATCGGCACCCCTCGTGGTCGCCGGATGGTCGTGAAATCTTGTTCGTGTCGGGCCGCATCGACGGGCGCCTGCAACTCTGGATCATGGCGGCGGACGGCAGCAACCAGCGGCTCTTCCTGGAGTCGCCCAATAACGACTGGGACCCGGTCTGGGAGAAGTGAGAGTCGGGACATGGCGTTGAAACAATACATCCTGCCGCTTAGGAAATGGTGGTGGCTTGTGGCACTGGCAACGCTGGTGGCGACAGTTTCAAGTTACGTGGCCACCTCCCGTCAGCCGCCGATCTATTCGACGCGCGCCACGGTCATGGTGGGAAGCGCGATTCAGAATCCCAACCCGAACGGGGGCGACCTCTACCTGACGCAGCAATTGGCGAGCACCTACGCCGACATAGCGCGGCGGGAGACGGTGCGCGCGAACACGATGGAAGCGCTGGGGTTGACCTGGCTGCCGGACTACACGGCGCGCGTGGTGGGCAACAGCCAGTTGATCGAGATTGCGGTGACCGACACGATTCCAGAGCGGGCGCAGGCCGTTGCGAACGAGTTGGTCAACCAGCTCATATTGCTCAGCCCGGAGAACCCAGACCGGAACGATTCGCAGCGACAGACGTTCATCACCCGGCAACTGGACGATCTCGAGGTGAAAATCGAAGAGACGCAGGACGAGATCGCCAGCAAGCAGGCCGACCTGGCAAACTTGTTCAGCGCGCGGCAAATCGCCGAGACGCAGACGCTGATCGAAGGGTTGCAGGACAAACTGGGCTCACTCCAGAGCAACTACGCCGCGCTTCTCGCCTCGACGCAGGCCGGGGCGGTCAACACGATAACGCTTATCGAGGCGCCGGCGCTTCCGGCCATACCGATTGGGCCGAACCGCATGGCCGCAATCCTGCTTGCCGCGGCCGGCGGCTTCGCGGTTGCGCTCGCGGCCGCCTACCTCCTCGAATATCTCGACGACACGCTGAAGAATCCGGAGGACGTGGACAGCGCACTGGGGCTGGCGACACTGGGCGCAGTTCCGCGCGCCCGAGGAGCGCTGCGAGGCGACGATCGCGACCTCATCGTCGCGAGGAGTTCGGCATCGCCTGAAACTGAAGCGTATCGCGTGTTGCGCACGAACCTGCAGTTCGCGTCGGTCAAGCATCCGGTGCGCACATTGCTCGTCGCCAGCTCAACGCCCGGCGAGGGCAAGTCCCTCACAGCCGCAAATCTGGCAGCGGCGCTTGCCCAAGCGGGCAAGAAGGTAATTTTGGTGGACACGGACCTTCACCGGCCGCGCCTCCACAAGCTGTTCCAACTCAGAGATTCCACCGGCCTCACGACGCTGCTGCTGGAGGAGACGCCTGAACTGGAGCCTGTGCTTCAGCCGACTGTAGTCCCCGGGCTTGAGGTGCTGCCTTCCGGGCCGCTGCCGCCAAATGCGGCAGAACTGCTCGGCTCGGAGAGGATGCGCGAGTTGCTCCGCCAACTTCGGAGCCGCGCCGACTACGTCGTCCTTGACAGCCCGCCCGTCGTCGCGCTATCGGATGCGGCGATTCTCGCGACGCTCTGCGATGGGGTGCTCCTCGTCGTCGCAGCGGGCAGGACGCGGCGCAGCGAGGCGAGGCGAGCGATCGCCGCGCTGAGACAGGTCGACGCGCGGGTGCTCGGCGTCGTGCTTAACAAGATGCCGAAGGCCCACAAAGGGACCTACTATTACTATTATGACTATGGATATGGTTACAGCCGGGATGCCGGCAAGGGCGACCGCAAGCCGAAGCGCTCGCAGCAGACGCGCGCCGTGCCACAGGTCGTCGCGGTCGAGCCGGGTCGCAACGGCAAGTACGACGCCATGCCTGCCGGGCAGCAGGACCTTCACGGCAGCTAGGGAGGGACGCGCCGCGTCAGGAAATGGAAGCGGGCTAATTGACTCTGCGCCCACAAGTGATATACTTTCCAAAGGTTGCGGTCGACCCTCAGGGGCGGCCAGCCAGTTTGAGAGTTACAGGTTTCAAGGTGTTCGCTTGGATCGCGCGGCTGCGCAGCAGCCAGGGGCGACCGAGACGGCAGAATAACCCATAGCGCCCGGCTCGCCGGACGCCATGCTTCATTCAGCCCCTCGGCCGCGCCGTGGGGCTTTTTGTTGATGGGGGAGGTATGGCTAAGAAGACGAGCATTCTGAGCCTTCAGGACAAGAAGGCGCGAGGCGAACCGATTACGATGATCACCGCCTATGACTACCCGTCCGCGCTCGCCGCCGAGCGCGCAGGCATCGACTCGATTCTCGTCGGCGACTCGCTCGGCATGGTCGTGCTGGGGTACGACTCGACCGTGCCCGTGACCATGGACGAGATGATCCATCACTGCAAGGCCGTTCGCCGGGGCGCCGAGCGCGCGTATCTGATTGGCGACATGCCGTTCATGTCGTACCAGGCCGACGTCGCTGAGGCAGTGCGCAACGCGGGACGCTTCCTGAAGGAGGCCGGCATGGACGCGGTGAAGTTGGAAGGGGGCCGCGAGGTCGCGCCCGCAATCGAGGCGATCACCCGAGCGGGCATGTCCGTGGTCGGGCACATCGGCCTAACGCCGCAGTCGGTCGCCAAGATCGGCGGCTATCTCGTGCAGGGCGCAACCGCAAACGACGCGCAGCGATTGCTCGACGACGCGTTCGCCGTGCAGGACGCGGGCGCAGTCATGGTCGTCCTCGAAAAAGTGCCCGATCGGGTGGCCGCGCGCATCTCGCGGAAACTGCGCATCCCCACCATCGGCATTGGCGCGGGACTCGGATGCGACGGGCAGGTGCTCGTTCTCCATGACATGCTCGGCATCTTCGATCGTTTCACGCCGAGGTTCGTGAAGCGTTACGCGGAGGTGATGAAGGAGATGGAGCGCGGGCTCAGCGCGTATCGCGAGGACGTGGAGCAGCGGCGCTTCCCCGACTGCGAACACTCGTTCCCCATCGATGACGCCGAGTGGGCCGCGTGGGCGGGCAGTCGTGATGGCTCGGGCGCGGCGGATGAGGAATCGGCCTGGCACGGCCAGTTGATCGGCTGCTGAGATGCGCGTTGCCGTTATTGGCACGGGCGCGCTGGCCTGCATTTACGCAGCGCGCCTGGCCGCTCACGCCGAAGTCTGCATGTTCGGCTCCTGGCCCGAAGGCGTAGCAGCTATTCAAGCCAACGGCATCCATGTCGTCGAGCCCGACGGCCGCCTGTGGCGCGCTCAAGTCCCGGTCTATGGTGATCCGTCCGAGATCGAGGCGCGCCGCAAGGACTACTCGGATCTGGGCGGCGCGGACGTCGCGCTAATCCTCGTCAAGAGCTATCAGACGCTCCGCGCAGCCGAGTGGTCTGCGGAACTGCTGAGGCCGGGTGGCGTGGCGGTCACGCTCCAAAATGGGCTGGACAACTACGAAGCGATTGTGGAAGAGGTCGGCGCAGCCCGCGCTGCGATCGGGGTGACCTACAACGCGGCGACGATGCTGGCGCCGGGCGAGGTGCGCCACGTGGCGCACAACCCGACGTATCTCGGAACGCAGCCGGCCTATGCGGACCGTATGGGCGAGCTTGCCGCCTTGTTCGACCACGCCGGATTCGAGACCGAGGTCGGCGAAGACATCGAGGGCCGATTATGGGGCAAGGCAGTCGTCAACGCGGCCATCAACCCGCTCACGGCTCTCTGGCGCGTGCCGAACGGCGCGCTGTTGTCGACGCCGGATCGCCGGTGGCTGCTTGCGAAGCTGGCCGAGGAAGCGGCAAACGTCGCGCGCGCCAAGGGCCTCTCGCTGCCGTTCGAGGACCCCGTCGCCTATACCGACTCAGTCTGCCGCAGCACCGCGGCGAATCACTCGTCGATGCTGCAGGATGTCGAGCGGGGCCGGCCGACGGAGATCGACAGCATCAACGGCATTATCATCAGCGAGGGCAAGGCGCTCGGCGTTTACGTGGGAGTTAACGAGGTTGTGTGGCGCTTGGTTCGAGCTTTGTAGTCTCGCCACAGATGACACAGAGAGCCACAGAGAACGAGCGGCGAAACACCCTTCCTACGGTCTCTGCGTCCGCGTGACCTCTGCGGCAAGGGAAAGGGCATCATGCAAGTCGTCCAAACTGTCAGCGAAGTGCGCTCGGTTCGTCGAAGCGTGGCGGGAACATGGGGCCTTGTGCCCACGATGGGCTTCCTCCACGAGGGCCACCTGGCGCTCGTCCAGGCCGCGCGCCTCGAGAACGATCACGTAGGTGTGTCCATCTTCGTCAACCCGACCCAGTTTGGCCCGACGGAGGACCTGGGCGCCTACCCGCGCAACCTGGAGCGCGATCTGCGCCTCCTGGACGAGCTGGGCGTAGACCTCGTATGGACGCCGCCGGCCGAGGAAGTTTACCCGGCGGGTTTTCAGACATACGTTACGGTCGAGGAAGTCACGAAGACGCTGGAAGGCGCGGCCCGCCCGACGCACTTTCGCGGGGTGGCAACGGTCGTCGCCAAGCTCTTCAACGTGTTTCAACCCGACCGCGCGTACTTCGGGCAGAAGGACGCGCAGCAGGTGGTCGTGATCCAGCAGATGGCGCGTGACCTGGCGTTCCCGCTCGA
>JALOOB010000009.1 GCA_025454635.1 Anaerolineae bacterium | reverse complement strand
TCAAAACAAGAAAAGTATCGGCGACGTAGCTCAGTGGCAGAGCAAGCGGCTCATAATCGCTGGGTCGACAGTTCAAGTCTGTCCGTCGCCACCTAAGTCGGGTGCGCCGCTACGCAGTAGCGCTGGCCACCCACTTAACCCATATAACGTCCTACGGCTAGAGGTGCTTAGCGCACGCGCTGTCGCAGGGCGTTTTTGTTTGTTTACGCCCGCCGTCAAGCTACGACTCTTTCGGTACTCGCGCCTCAATAGTAGTTCCGAGCCCCGCGCCAATTCCACTCCTGATCCGCAATGTGCCCCCGATACTATCCACCCTCTCGCGCATGGACTTCAGGCCGAGGTGACCCGGATAGTCGGCCGCGCTGTCGAAACCACACCCGTCGTCATTTACTATGAGGGTGACGAAACGGTTATCGCATTCCAACTTCACCGTAACCCTCCTTGCATGCGCGTGTTTGGCCGTATTGTTGAGCGCCTCCTGACTTACTCGGTACAGCGCTTCCTTTGCCGGCAGAGCCAGATCAGGCTCACAGCACAAGTCCACGTCGACAGGGATCTCAAAGCGCGCCTTAATCGCCTCGGCCTGCTTCGTGAGTGCCGCCACGAGTCCTTCAGTCACAAGCGACTCGGGCCTTAGCTCGAAAATCAGAGCTCGCATTTCGCTCAACCCCGCGCGCGTAAGCCCAATGGCATATTCAAGCGCCGCGCGCGTTGCGTTTGTGTCCCGGTCAAGGGTCGCTAAGGCTGTGTTCACGCCGAGAGCAATGCCGTAAAGCGCCTGAGAGACTGAATCATGTAATTCGCGCGCCAGTCGCTGCCGTTCCTCC
This sequence comes from Anaerolineae bacterium, assembly GCA_025454635.1. GTDB lineage: Bacteria > Chloroflexota > Anaerolineae > CG2-30-64-16 > CG2-30-64-16 > JALOOB01. Next base: position 38,873 of record JALOOB010000009.1, on the reverse strand, counting down.
AACGCGCTGCGCTCCTGCGCTCGCATCAGCTCAGATGCGCGCAGCGCTTCCTCCGCGCGGTGGCGGTCCGTGACATCCTCACCCGAACTCAGCGTTCCCAGGGGCCGTCCCGTCTCGTCGCGCACGACCACCGTCTGCCAGGCAATTAACCGCTCTTCTCCCGACAGGGTGAGAACCGGATTGTGATACGCGTCCACGATCTGCAGCTGATCCGAAACAAGCCGCTCATAGTCCCTCCGAACTTGGTCTCGCACTCGTTCAGGCAGGAACTCCGCAAACCAATCCCGTCCGACGATCTGCGACTCGCCGCAACCCAGAATCTCGCAACCCCGCTCGTTGATCATTGTCACGCGATAGTCTGTATCAAGCGCAACAATCATGACGGCCGCAATATTCAAGTACATCGACGCGCGCTTGTGTTCGGCGCGCCAGGCGTGTTCTGCCTTGACGCGCTCGGTGATGTCGTACGAAATAACCCGCACCGCAGGAGCGCCATCGGGCTGGCGCACGCGCTGTATGGACGTCGAAAAGTAGCGGTGACCCATCGTTGCCAGATCCACCGCGTCTTCCTGTTGCTCGCTAAGTCCAGTGCGGTACACGCGTTGAATGCGCTCCAGGTAACTTCGCCCTGCCTCAGGCCCAAATATCTCCACGATCGTCTTGCCCAGGTAAGTACTGCGGGACCCGCCGAGGTTACGCGCGGACACGAGGTTCTGAAGAAGCAGGACGCCATCCCCGCTCCATACGGTTGTGGGTTCCGGAAATTCGTCGAACAGGCCGCGATAGCTTTCTTCGCGCAACGCCAGTTGCTCGCGCGCGGCTCTGCGTTGACTAAGGGTTCGCTGGTGAAAGGAGATGACGAGAAACGAGGAGCAAAGTAACAGGAGGGCCATCAGGTAATGTGTGATGCTGCGCCAGGCTGTGCCGAGCACCTCGTGGAGCAGCATGTCAATCAAAAGGAAAGCAGCCGCCAGAGCGACCGGAACCGCAATGCGAATCTGGAAAGCTTCTCTTTCGGCGTCCTTCTGCCCCGGTGGTGACGCGGCTGGAAATGGGTCACCGGCCATCGGCGAGTCCCGAGTCGATCGCGTAGAGCGCCGCCTGCGTTCGGCTGCGCACACCTAGTTTGTCATAAATGTGGCTTATGTGTGTCTTGACCGTATGATCCGTGACCGAAAGCTCGCCAGAGATCTCTCTGTTGGAACGACCCTGCGCAATCAACCGGAGAACTTCGACCTCTCGCGGCGTCAAGGCTTCAGCCGGATCACCTGTGGCGCCGACGTCGCGCATGAGTCGCGCAAGCGCGGCCTGAGTCAGATAAACGCGGCCGCTTGCGGCGGCTCGGAGCGCCTTGGTTAGCTCGGAGGACTCGGCATCCTTGAGTAGGTACCCGATGGCGCCCACTCGAACCGCTTCTGCGACAGCCGTATCCTCCAGCACGCTCGTGAGCGCGATCACTTCGACGTCCGGCAGTTCCCGACGGATGGCAGCGGTGGCTGCGATCCCGTCCATGACTGGCATAAGCAAGTCCATCAAGATCACGTCGGGCCTGAGTTCACGCGCCAGCGTTAGCGCTTCTTGTCCGTTGCTTGCCTCGGCCACGATCTCAAATTCAGGATCGGCGCCAAGGTACATTCTTATCCCCTTGCGCACAACTCCATGGTCGTCGACTACCAGCACGCGTATCGTCATATTCGTTCCCTATCTGCTACTATTAGGCAACATTCAATCATAGGAGAAAGCAAGACAAATGACACTTCGTTCGTTCGCGCACAAGCAGCTATCAATTCTTGATCAGGGAAAGGACAATAGCGCGACTCCTTGGAGACTTTCCAGAGCCATTGCAAATTGTTGTACACTGTTGGAGAAGTACGTACAGTAAGAGTTCTTCCGCGCCAACTGAACGCGTTGCTTGATGCCACGCATCCGCCCTCCCCGAATCGCCTTCGCGATTCTGCTGCCGGCTTGGGCTCCCTGGCTGCGTCGTCCGGCCGGCCAAACCGCATCCTGGACCGTGGGCGGGACCAACGTCGTTCGCCTCCACGCCAACGAGACACGAAGGCAATCGTCGAGCATGAAGCTATCAGCCGCGCGCTCGCGCTCTGAAGGCGCCGAGTTCTCCAGGCGCAAGCAGACCCCCCGCAGCGTCGGCGCACCACGGGGGGTCTTGCGCTTCTTATTTATTCCTGCCTGCAGCTGCCGGCGTCAATCCCCCCTGACGAGCTCGAACGTGAACTTGCCCACCCGGTTGGAGACGCTGCTGAACTGCCCGGCTGTGGCGCCGATCGATCGGACCACATAGAAGTACGGCCCCGCCTGGGTCAGCACGCTTCCATCGGTGTACGGGCTCGTTGTCGGATCTGGCAGGAGCGTCGCACCCTGGTCGCCGGGCATGAAGTAGGGCAAGACGCTGCGGAACGCGTCGTAACCAGTGGAGCCAGCCGCCGGGAGCCACGTCAACACGATGTCGTTGCCGCCGGCCTCAATCTCGATGACGGGCGCAGCCAGGGGCGCCACGGCCAACTTCGCCGCGAACGACTGCTCGTCTCCGGTAGGCGCAGCGCCTACCAGTACGGGAAAGTCGCCGCCCGCCGTAGAGCCACCGACGAAAGCATTGCCGCTCCCATCTGCCGCAACAGCCTCGGCAGCGTCTTCACCTGCGCCTCCCAGGTACGTCGCATAAGTCACCTTGTCAGGGTCAGCGATGCTCAAGTCCATCCGGGCCACGAACGCGTCGGTCGTAGCATCCGAGTTCGAGGCGTCGTACGCCTCGGAGGACACGGGAAAGTTCGTAGATGCCGTTGCGCCCGCGACATACAGCACCTGAGCTACCTCGATGGCGATCCCTCTTCCCGCATCGTCGCCAGCGCCTCCCAAATAGGTGGCGAAGTTGTGCGTCAACTGGATGGATCCCGCGGCGCCAGGCGCGACCGCAACCCGGGCAATCACTGCGTCAGCATCATATCGGTTCGCCTCTCGCGCGGTTGCCAGCGCGAGGTCGTTGGAATTGCTGGTCCCAGCAATATAGAGGCTTCCGTTGCCACTCCCGTCGACACGCGCTGCGATGCTATTGCCCATGTCGCCAAGGCCGCCGCCGATGAGCGTCACGCCGCGCGTTGTCCCGTCCGCGCCGATAGCTGCCACCAGCACATCGTTCTCACCCGCCGGCGTCGGCTGCGGATACACGATATCTGCCGACCAGGTCTCCCCTGTGACGTAGGCTACCTGGTTGGCCACCGCGACCCCGTACCCGCGATCGTCCCCCGTGCCCCCCAGACACATGGTGTAGACCGGGACACCCGTCGCGCTAATCCGCGCGACCAATACGTCCGTTGACCCGCTGACGATTGCCCCGCAGGCCTGCCCGGGCAGATTCCAGGAACCGGCAGTGCCCGCTATGTAGGCATCCGTCCCGTCCACAGCGATGGCAGCGCCCTTGTCGTCGCCTGCGGCGCCGCCCAGCAACCTTGCGTAGCCCAGGCTGTTCCCGTTGGCGCCGAGGGCAACCGCAAAAGCGTCCAGGCCCCCGGCAGTCCCTGACGTGCCGGGGAAGTTGGTCGAGTCAGTCGCGCCGGTAACATAGGCCACGCCGTTGGCCACAGCAATGCCTGCGCCCGTGTCAGCGCCTGACCCACCCAGGTAGGTGGCGTAGACAATCTGCTCAGCCGTCGGATCGAGCTTGGCCACGAATGCGTCCGTCAGCCCACCGAAGCTTGCGTCGTAGTGCCCGGCGACACCTGGGAAATTCGCGGCCGAGGTGGTGCCGGCGACGTAGGCGTTGCCGGCTGGGTCGACCGCGATTCCCCCGCCACCCGTCGACGCTCCGCCGAGCACCCGGCTATAGACAAGATCAGTAACTGCTTCTGGCGCGGCCTGCGGCGCATCCGAACCGCTCTGCGGAACAAGCGCAAAGGTGTTTGCATCCTGTCCCTGTACCGCGGCGCTTTCCGCTGCCGTTGCGCCATCCGGCGCCCATCCAGGCAATTCCACCGAAACGCTCCGGCCTGCAAGCTGGAAAACGAACTCGCCGGCCGCGCCGACGGCTGGGCTCGCGCCTTCAACGCGAAGCGCCACCGCGCTCGTATCTGCGCCGGACCGCGCTTCTAACCGCCATGGCACGACGCCCGCGGCGCTCCCGCCGACGACGAGGTCGATCCCGGGATAGATGTCACGGTAACGGACCCCCGACCACGCGGGCACGGCGCTCTGCCACCGCGCCGGATCATTGCCCACAAGAAACGCTACCTGAGTGTCAAGGCGACCGAACGGCTCCAAAACCGCCGTTTGGCTGCCGGCGAAGCTGAATCGCAGCGCCGTGCCTCCGCGCGCAGAGGCAACCGGTCGTCTCGGTGGCCGCGCCAGGGCTGTCGCGAGCGTCCCGGGCTTACGCGGGCGAGCAGGATCGGCCACGACGAGCCACACAGCATCTTCCGTAAGCCAAATGCGTTGATCTCCGCGTTCGATCATGAACCGCGCTTCGGCCGCGAATTGACCAACGTTCTCCACGACGAGGTAGCGACTTTGCGCCTCGTCGACTTGAGCCACCGTCTCTTGCTGAGCGGATGAAGCGCCTGCTCCGCCCACAGGCGCCGCGGCCATCATTAGCAGCACTGCGACCAACAACAGCTTCCAGCCCCGCGCTGCCGGCGCCCTTGATCCTATAACAAGGTTGTAAGGTGTTCCCATGGTTTCCTCCCCGATTTCTTCCTGGTCAATACGACAACTCACTCTGCCCCGCCACTGTCGCACTCAACCCATTCTTTGCATACTCCACAGGCCGCGAGCCATTCTCGGGAACTCCGCCGATCGCCAGCTGCGGCGCCGCAACGCGGCCCTCGGCCATCTCGATTGCCCGCATACCGGCCGATACCAGTTGTCGTGTATGTGTCACCAACACAACCGTGACCCCAAGAGTGGCATGGAGCTCGCGAAACAAGCCCACGATCTCCATCTCTGTCTTTTCATCCAGGTTGCTGGTCGGCTCATCCGCCAGCAGCAGCTCGGGCTTGTTGATTAGCGAGCGAGCAATCACGACGCGCTGCTGCTGCCCCGCAGAAAGCTGCCGCGGGTAGACGTTGATCTTGTCCGAGAGGCCGATCCGCTCCAGCAGATCCGCAGCGCGGGCTCGCGCCGCTGCCCTGCTCTCGCGCGGGCCGAACGTGGTCGGCAGGATGACGTTCTCCAGCACGGTCAGCGTCGGCAGTAGGCTGGGGAACTGAAAAACGAAGCCAATCTTCTGGTTTCGCAGCCGCGACTGCTCCTTGTCCGTCAACCTCCAGAGGTCGATGCCGTCCAGCGTGACCCGTCCCGCAGTAGGCCGCGTCAGCCCGGCCGCAAGGTTGAGCACCGTCGTCTTGCCCGACCCTGACCGGCCCACAATGGCAACAAACTCGCCCGCGCCGATTTCGAGGCTGACATCCTTCGCCGCGATAACGGTCGCTCCTCTGCCCAATTCGTAGACCTTCGTGACGCTTTCCAGCTTGATCATCGTGTTGCCCTGCATTCGGCTACTCCCGCATGGCCACGGCCGGATCTTGCCGGCTCACCTTGATCGCCGGAAGCAGCGCGGCCAGAAACACGCTGGCCATCGCCAGCAGTAGCCCAATCGCAATCTGCAACGCAAGCGATCCGGGCGAAGGCAAGAGGAACGGCACACCCAGCGAGTTGATGATCAGTCGCCGGAACAGGTAGATCGCGAGCACCGCCACGAAGATGCCGACCGCTGCGCCGCAAAGCGCAAGCAGGCTGGCTTCAGTCAGCAGCGATTGGGCGATGAACCGCTTCGTCGCGCCCAACGCCCGCAGCATGCCGAGCTCTCGGCGCCGCTCATTCGCCGCCATCAGGTACACCATGCCTATCAGCGCAATGGCGATCGGCCACAGCAAAGCCATCATGATGACGACGGTGTTCAGCAGGCTCTTCAGTTGAGCGCGCGATGACTGGAACAGGTCCGCGCTTGCGACCGGAAAGACGCCGGGCACGGTGCGGAGGATTTCGACCGCGACCTTCTCCACGTCTGCGCCGGGCGTCGTCTTAACCATGATCGCAGACACCTGATCAGGCGGGATGATCAGCGGCTCTTCCGCGTTCACCCATGAGCTGACCGCGAGCTGCCGCGCCGTATCCATTGTAAAGAAGAGGCTCTGATCGAGCCCTGACCCTGTCGGCTCGAGATTGCCAGTCAGCCTCACGGTGGTGCCGTACACCAGGATTCCGTCGTTCGGCTCCGTGGCCGAGATGAAATCTCCCCCAACTACCTCGCCTTCGGCCAGTCCCCCCGGCAAGGTCTTTTCCAGCCAGGGGCGCAGCGTGAAGTCGCTCTGGGGATCGTAAGCCACCATAAACATCTCGGAGGCCGAACAACAGGCCGCCCCGACCAGCGTTGCCAGGTAAACCTGCGGAGAGACGGCTTCGACGCCGGGAACCGCGGCCAGCTTCTGCAGGTTTTCCTCCGGCATCCAGAAGCTGGCGGGGTGGCCCATGAGCAGAGCGCCTTCCATCTCGGTCTGCGCGCCATCAGGGACCACCACGATATCGGCTCCCAGTCGCTCCGCAGCCAACTCCAGGCTTGTCGCTGCTCCGCGCAGGAGAAGCGTCCCGAACAACGCGAAGGCCGCTACGACGAGGGCGGACAGCGCGACGACCCAGCTTCGCAGCCCGTTGCCCGAAATGCTCTTCCACGCGAGTTGCAGGAAATTCATGCGGCGACCCCCGCCGGAGCGAATTGCGGCTCGCGCGCGGTCATTATCAAGGCCGCGCTGGACACCAACGCGAGGATGCCCGACGCAAGCAACGTAGGTCGCATGAGCACGTTGCAGATCATGGACGGATTGGCGCAGGTGCCGATCAGGATGGTCGGCAGGAGGATTCCCATTAAGGCCGAACTCGCACCAACGATGCCCGCGAAGCGCAGCGTGTCCTTGCGCCGCCCGAACATTGCGTAGATCCCGGCGAGGCCCAGCGGGACCGCCGCCGCAATTTCCGCAATACCTGCCCAGTGGCACTTCATTGCGATACTGCGCCCGTCCGCAGTCGTCAGCATCTTGCCGTGCGACTGGCAGTCGGTGAATGCAGGCGCAATGGCCAGCACGAGCGCAAACAGAACCATCAAACCGCCCATGACCTTGTTCATCATTACCTCCACCTGGACTTCGATCGAAAAGCTTTGAAACTGCCGCGACCGGCAGTTATTCACGCACTGTCATCACGCCCCAGTACCATTCATGCGGGCAGCTATACCGGTATTCGCCCGGAACCTTTGGGGTGAACTCCAGGACACGCGTATCAGAAATGGAAGCAAGCATGATGTACGTCCCCTCGGTCGGCCCCCACCGAACATTCAGCTCATTTCCGCCTGGGACGTAGCCAAGTTGCCGGAACGTTAAGCGGACCGGAACACCGGCCTTCACCGAGAGATGAACGGGCGTGTAGCCGCTTCGCGAGACGACGAGCTTGATATCCTGGACGCCATCCGGGCCTACCGGAATCTCTTCGGCCGGAGGCAAATTCGCCATCTGCTCCTCAATTTCTTCCAAAGATCGAGCCACGTTCGGAACCGGCGTCGGCGCCCCTTCGCTCAACGTCACGACTTCAAGCGCCACATCCTCGTTTACCAGTTGGTGGTAGTAACCCTCGCCGGGCGAGCCACTGAAACGAAAGTGCCGCCCGTCGCCCAGAGAGCCGACGGCAAAACCCCAATCCGGCTCACCTGACTGGAATGCCACGATCTGCACCCAGTACATCCGCAGCGACTTCGCCTCGAACGGCGCCGGCAGGACATGCCGGTACTCGTACAGTTGCGCCCCGTTAACCATCTCGGCCTGCTTCTCACCCGCGTTGTCATTAACAACATAGTGGACCAGGGGCGCCACGGCTAAGTTCGGTTCGCTCCCCGCCGGGATCGATTCATAGATGTCCACCGTAAAGCTCGTTACCGGACCGCCCGAGCCTGCCTTCTGCGGGTCATACCCGCCCAGCCAGCGAAACTCGGTGACAGTGTGATCGGTCTCGAACATGAAATTGTCCCAGACAGACCGGTCCCTGGTGCTGCCCTCAGGCTCCCGCCATGCCGACGGTATAAACCCGCCGCTCGACTTAGGTGGCTGCTGGATGGCCGCCAGAGATGCGCCAACCGGAGCCGGGGCCGACGCGGCCACCGGTTCTCGCGTTGTGGCCGCAACCGCTACGGGGGCCGCCACCGTGGGCGCTTTCGACAAGAATTCAGCCGAAACCGCAGGGGGCTTGGCGGTGCGGCACGACGTAAGCGCCAATGCGAGAATAAGAACGGGTGCGATGCGAAGGAATCTCAGTGACATCCGGCCTCCTCGGCCACGTGAGATCGTTTGCGACTTCATCGATCGGAAATACCCACAACGCTTGCATTTGCGGAGACGAGCGGCAGGTAGACGCGCGCGTTGCTCACGCCAGGTCCCAGCAGCGCGAAAGTAATGTCACCACTGACGAGCTGATAGTTCTCGCCCTGGCCTGGGATGCGGCGGAAATAAACGCCGTCACCGCCAGTGCCGGCGGCCAGACCCCAGTCGGGAGAGCCTGGCTGGCAGGCTTCAATCTGAAGCCAGTACTTTGTTTGAGCCGCCGCCTGAAACGGCTCTGGCAAGGTGACCTCATAATCATAAGTCTGCGTTCCGGCCACTACGCCGGCTGCCGTCTCACCCGCGTTGCCATCGATTTCGTAGCGGGCAAGAGGCCCGCGCCCAATATCAGGCTGTAGGCCGCCGGCTGAGGATGCGTAAATGTCCACGACAAACGCGGAGACCTTGCCGCCTGAGCCCAAGCGGGTGGGGTCGTACACCCCGCGCCACCGAATACCCGTGATTGTCTGGCTGGCGCTGAATCTGAAGCCGTCCCACGCGTACTGATCTGCCGCGCTGCCGTCCGGGACGCGTTTGGACGACAGGATAATCCCTCCTGCCGCGCTTACAGGCTGGCTATACAGGACCGCGAGCGGCGCTTCTGCTCGCTGCGCATTGTTAGAGCGCGGCAGGGCGTGGGCCGCGTTACCTGATAAAACGGGAAACACCATCAGCGAAACCGCCAGCGCAGTCGCGTATCGGAGCAACCTGTATGACATCACGCCCTCCGGGTGACGCTCATTGGAGAGGGAGAAATCCCTCCCCAATGAGCTCGATATCGTCGCGTCCCGACTGTGGGCGCCTGGACCACGGGGAGGTCTGTCCTCACCGCGGTCTGGGCGCCCGGTCGATTATGGACGCTCGGGGAACGGCGTTGCGTTCGCCCAGTTCGAATACGTCCCATTGACATTCGTCTGGATGCGGAAGTAGTACCCACCGGGTGCAGCGACCGGATTCAACCCTGTGTAGGTGACCCGGCAACCGATCCCGGAGCATGCCCCGAATGTCGTGGTCGTTGCGCTTGTGAAGTTCGCGTTGGTCGCCCGCTGGATTCGGTAGCCGGTCTCGCCGCTCATCGGGTCCGACCAGATCAGCGTGCAAGTCCACCGGTTGGTTCGCGACGTGCAGGAAGCGACCACGTTCGTTGGCGGCGGGATGAAAGTCGCATTCACCGTAACCGCAGCAGCAGTGCTCGACTGCAGGTCGAGGGTCGAGTAGGCGCCCGGCTGGGCTGCAGGTCCGGCGTAGCCGACCTTGTTGACTGCCCACACCTGGTACTCGTACGTCGTGCCCGGGGTCACCGCGGTGTCAGTATAGGTCGTCACGTCGGTGCTGACCACGGCGAGATCGGTCCATGGATTCGCCGGGGACGCCTGCGCGCGCCGTTGGATCTTGAACCCCGTATCGTTCTTCGAGTTGTCCGTCCACGCGAGGTTCACAACAGTCGCGCCACCAGAGCCCGCCGGCGTTGCGGTGAGCCCGCTCGGCGCCTTCGGCGGTGCGCCCGCGGCTTGCGGACGCATCATATCCATCTCCTCGTGGCTCAGGATGTGGCAGTGCCACACGTACTCCCACCCGAAGTTCACGAGGTCGTTCGTGATTGGCGAGGTCGGATTGCCCCACGCATCCTGGTTGTTGAATCCGAGCGACGAGCCCAGGGCCTGGGCCGGGTTCAACCTGCGGATACTGTTCGGCAGATCGAACGGCTCGCCGTTCCTGTACTTGCCGACCGGCGTGACGGGTCGCAGTGCCACGATGGTGTCTTCGAGTGGGCTGATGCGGACGGTGTCCTTCCAGCCAAGCTCGTTGGCATCGGGCTTGCGGATGATCCCATCCCACCCAACGCGGTTCAGCACCTGAACGTCGTACAGATGGAAGTGGATCGGGTGCGTGTCGACGCCGTTATGCGTGATCTTCCAGATCTGCGTGCCGTCGTCCGCCGAGGCGATCGGTGCGATCGTCGCCTGGTCCGCCATCGGCAAGCCGGTCAGGTTGATCAACTCGCTGGCCGGGTTGACGTACGGATACAGGATCATGTTCTGCACGCCGGCCTGCGGGTTGGGCGATTCAACCCCAAGGAAGCCGCTCATGCGGCCGTAGTCGTGGTCGAAGGCCTCGCCCATTTCGTCCTGGATCTGCTTCGGCATCATCGGCATCGTTAGTTGGTTGCCGCTCAGCGTGTTGAAGGTGAGGCTCGTGTCGTAGATCTGAACGGTTCCGTTCCCGGGGCCGTTCGTCGGGAACGACGTGCCGTAGGCCGAGTTGTACTCACCCTGGCCGACGATGATCGGGTCCTGGCCGTTCTCGAACACGCCCATCCCGCCAAGGCTCTCGGCTTGGAAGGCGCTCTCGAGCGCAGCAACGTTGTAGGCTGCGGCAGGCGTGCCCTGCACCTTGATTTGCATCACAGTGCGGGTGTTGGGGCCGTAGCCGGGCAGCGTCGACGGCGCGCCGCCGGTGTCGACGTAGTTGCCGTTGCCGGTGTAGTAGTCGTAGCGCGGGTCGCGCGCAGGGAAGGCCGCAGGCGCATCGTTGTACAGGATCAGCGTCTGGCCCGCGAATTGCGAGAAGTCGACGACCACTTCAGCGCGTTCAGCCGGACCGAGCAGCAGCGAGTGCTGGTCGACGTTGCCCGCATTGAACACAGTCGGATCATTTACCCATGTCGTGGGCTGAGCCGGCAAGACCGTCGGCGCAGGCAGGAAGCCGCCTTCCGTCCCGAACTGGATCCATGCCGGGCCTTCCGTCCCGGCCAGCGGGGTCGGGAAGATCGTCGGATCCAACAGTGCCGCAGACACCTCGGTCGGATTGAGCGCCACTTCCGTGCAGGCAACACCGGTATTTTCGGACGCCGGGTTTGCGTTTGCCGCATCGCACAGGGCGCCGTTCGCGTCCACCGCCTTGTACAGCGACAGGTTGAAGAAGCGATCGCTTGCTGCGTTCAACACGCGGAAGCGGTATGCCTTCGGTTCCACCGTCACCGTCGGATACGCGGTGCCGTTCACCACCGGCGTATCGTGGAACGCCTCCATGCCCATCGAGTTGTAGGGCGTTCCCGGAATCAGCTGCGGCTCACACCAACCCTCGACATCCGGATCGCATGCCGGGTCGTAGTACGGGTTATCGGTCGGGCCATAAAGAATGTTGTTCGTGGGCGGCCAGAACCACGGGCCATAAGCCCAGCGGCCATACTGGTTGACGCCCGAGGCGTCCCCGGGATTCTGCGCGGGCGAGTAGACATGCGGCAGCCACAGGTTGCCCTCGTCGCCCCACTTCGCGACATTCCAGGTCTCGTCAGAATCGGCGCGCTGCGCCTCACTCGGCACGAACGTCTTGTCCTGCACGATGAGGGGAATGGTTGCATCGGCCGCCGGGATGATCCCCTGGTCGATCAGCATCTGCTCCACGTCATCGGTGATCAAGTAGCCGGCAGCCTCGCCCACATACACGTTCAACCGGGTGATGCCCCAGGAGTGGTCGTGGTAGAAGAGCATGCGCGCGCTCTGCTGGTTGGTGTAGTAGTAGGTCTGCGAGCCATTCCCGGGGTAGTTGGTTGCGCCCGGTGCGCCACAGGTCTTCATGCCCGCGCAGCTCGCGATGGTGTTGCCGTTCGCGTCGTACCACATATCGGGCACGTACGCCACGCTATCGCCCTTGTTTTCCTTGGCGATGACGGGCGTCGCAGGGTCAGGATCGCCTTCCAGGTGCGGCCGCTCCCCCCACGGTGTGATCCACTGATGTGGCGTGCCGTCGCTGATCCACGGGGTGCGCCCGCCGTGCAGGTGAAGCACCGCGCGGTTCTCGGTGTAGCAGGCTTCCGGCTTCGGGCTCTGCCCGCAGGTCGGATGTTTCGGGTCGGACTCGGGCATGCCGAGCATCGTCGGGCCCATGCCCGCGCCCATCACCGAGACGTCTGTCGGCACGAACAGGTCGCCGCCCTGGCCGGTCGGCAGCAGGTTGCGGAACAAGATGCGCACGGGCCGGTCTTTGGTCGCTGAGATCGTCGCACCGAGGTAGTGCGGCACATCCCGGCTGCAGTAGCCGGTGGAAGTTGGCGTCCCGCCAGGAACCAGCGGCGCATTGAACAGCTCCACCGTCCCCGCCGCGCAGGGCGTCTTGCCCGTCAGTTCGACATAGCCGCGAAGCAATGTCGGCGGCAGGTCCGAATGCATCTTCTCGCGATACTGGACCACGCCGATCTCATAGTAGTCGGACCCCGCATACAGACTCGTGTTCGGGGTTGCAACGGACACATACTGGCCCAGGTTGTTCGCGCCCGCTGAGGTCAGCCCCGGCAGCGTGTCTACGAACTTGCGGATGCCGCCGCTGATGGTGGCGCCCGTCGTGTCGAACACGGTCGCCGCAAACGAGTAGGTGCGCGCGCCGCCGTTGTTCGGATACACGCCCGCGCCCAGCTCGATGACCGAATCCTGGAGCGGCGGCGCCGATACGGGCGGCTCGCTGACCCAATCCGTCGCCGTGCCCGTGGTAACGGGCACGCCACGGCCGTAGAAAGCGATCAGGTCACCCGCATGAACCTCCAGATTCGCCACACCGTACGTCACTGCCTCGCTGACACCCGGGACGGTAAGCCCAGGCACGGTCAGCAGGCCGCTGTCGAACATGACTTGGTAGACGTTCGGAGAGACGGTCGGCCGCAACACGTAGGCGTGGAACTTCTGTCCCGCTGATGGCGTCGCGCCGGCCTGGTTCCAGACCTGGAAGCCGGTCAGGAACCCTTCAGGCAGCGGCGCCGCCGTCAGCACGACGAACGTGTCCCGCGCGTCGGTTCCCGCCGCGCGGTCATTCAACGCGTTTCCAAGCGTTGCTTCAGTTCCATCTACCGTTGGCAGCGGACTGTTCGCGTAGTTGGGATGGCTGAAGTAGCGCGGATCCGTGCCATTCCATACAGTCGGCGCGGCGGCGACCGCGGCGGCCTCGGGGGCGGCCGGAGCCTTGCCGTTGCGCGGCGTGTTCAGGCGCATCAGCGGGTTCAGCATGCCCCGCTGATACGCCTTCGCTGCGGCTTTCTCGCGGTCGATCTGCTTGGTGCGCTGCTCTTTCTTATCTTTTGCCTTCTCGATCTTAGTCGCGTACTTGGCGCCCTGCCCGCCGCCCGTGTCCGGGTCTTGGAGGGCCGCCGAGACGCTTCCCGAGATCGAAAGTGAGAGCGTTACGCATAGCAGCATGACGAAGTGCGCAATCTTCTTCCAGTGCATAGGACTTCTCCTTCGGGTCGGAAGCTCTTATCTTTGAGACATTCAGCGCCTCGCCAATGGGCGCAGCCAGCCCTCCTTTCAAGCAGCAACGCGCATACCTGCGACGAGTCCAACTCTGGCTATCGGACCGGCCGCGTCTCGCCTCCCGCCAGTGCGCTCAAGGTTGCGCTAAGCCATCACGCTCCGCTGGATGCATGCCGAATCGCATCAAGAAGAACGCAAGCAGGTGACGTCTTGACAACGAGACTTCCTTTGAGGCGCTCGACCAGTTGATCGATCTGGCGATTGTCTCTCAAAGTTAATAGGACAATCGGCGCGTGGCCGCCGATTCGCCCCAGAAGGTCCGCGGTGGAGGGTTGGTCAAAGCTGGGAAAGTCAGCGTCGACGACGACTACATCAGGTTCAAGGGCTCGCAACGCGCCCAGCGCACTCTCGCAGTCCACCGACTCTCCGACTACTTCGAGGTCGGCTTCCGCATCGAACAGCAGGCGAAGGCCCCGACCTACCGCCGGTTGACCTTCGATTAATAAAAGCTTTAGCATGGCATCGGCCGTCAACTTCCGCCGTGGTACAATGGCCGTGGCATTATTAGATGTGGGTCCGCGTCGGCATGAGCGTCCTCGACGGGAAGGCTTGCCAACATTGTAGACTGATGCGCAAGGGGACGCATCGGAGGGACGGCCGAACTGTGGCCTTCGGTTTAGCATGATACTCTGTCACTCTTAAGAGTGAGGTGAAGGGGTGACAATCCGCATAATCATTGTTGACGATCATGGCGTGGTGCGCCAGGGTCTGCGGATGTACCTGTCGTCGGATCGCGAGATCGAAATTGTGGGGGAAGCTCGGAACGGGGCCGAAGCAGTGCAGCTCGCGCGCCAGCTGCAGCCTGACGTCGTCTTGATGGACCTGCTCATGCCGGTAATGGACGGGATTACCGCAACGAGAATCATCCGTCAGGATATGAGCGACACAGAAGTCGTGGCTCTTACAAGCGTGCTCGAGGATGCCGCCGTCGTGGATGCCATGCGGGCCGGCGCGATCGGGTATCTGCTGAAAGACACGGAGGCGCGCGAGCTGATCCGGGCAATTAAAGCTGCCGCGCTCGGACAAGTCGAGCTTTCATCTCCCATCGCAGCGCGACTCATGAAGGGACTGCGCTCTCCCGAGCCGGACCTGCGCGCCCTCACGGACCGTGAGGCGCAGGTTCTCGGGTGGTTGGCGCGCGGCAAGTCGAATAAGGATATTTCGCAGGCACTGGGTCTGTCGGAACAAACGGTCAAAACGCACGTCAGTCACATTCTTAAGAAGCTTGGCCTCCCCAGCAGGACGCAGGCGGCGCTCTATGCCCTGCAGGCAGGACTCGCTTCCGACCTGTAGGGCGCTGCGCGCTTCGATCCGCGCCCCGTGGCGTTGATCCACCTGTCGCCGTTCATGGGGGGAGCTATGAGGGACCTGCTGCTTCACGCAACTTACTTGCTGCCCGTCCTGCTCACCGTACTGTATGTGGTCGTCGATCTGATTATCGATCACGAACTTTACGGCCGCGGCTTCTTCTCGTGGTCACACGCCATCGTCGCAGGCGCGGTCCTGCTCGCCACCGCCGCCGTCGTGGCGCACGGCGCCCAGGCCCGGCGCCGCTCCGAAATGCAGGCTCTGGCGACGCAAGAGGAACTAGTCGCCAGAATCCGCGAGCGCACCGCCGAACTGGAGCTGGCCAACGCGCATCTCCAGGCCGAAATCAGGGAGCGCGAACGCACCGAAGATGCGTTGCGGACGAGCGAAACGAAGTACCGTATGCTCTTCCAAAACATGGCAGAAGGCTTCGCGCTGTACGAACTGCTCTACGACGGAGAAGGACGCGCCGTCGACTGGAAGGTGGTCGAAGTCAACGCGTCCTACGCGCAACATACCGGGCTTCGGCCCGAAGAAGTGTTGGGGCGCCGTGGGAGCGAGAAGTTCCCCCACGCGGTCAGCAGCTACCTTCCGCACTTCGAAAGAGTGGTATCGACACAAGCCGCTCACTCAATCGAGACATACGCCGAGGCAGTGGGGCGTTTCCAGCGTGTTTCGACTTTTCCTGCAGGGGGGCCTTTCTTTGCTAACATAATCGAGGACATCAGCCAGCGCAAGCAGGAAGAAGATGACTTATGCGCCTCCGAGGAGAAATTCGCGAAAGTCTTTCATTTTGCGCCGGACGCCATTTGCTTGATCGAACGGGAAACACTCGTCGTGCTCGATGCCAACGAAGCCTTTGGGCGGTTGTTCGGGTACAAAAGCTCTGATGTAATCGGCGCCGAATGGCGTAAGCTGGGAATCACGTCGCTCGGTGAGGCGGATAGACTGGGCGCTCTCTTGGATCGTGAAGACGAGGTCCTGGACCACGAGATGGAGCTCACTTCACCGTCCGGCAGCGTGGCGTTCGTGCTCGTCTCGGTGATTCCTGTGACGGTTCGCAACGAACTGCGCACCCTGCTCATCGCCCATGACATCACTGCGCGCAAGCGATCGCAGGAGGCTCTGCGCAAGGCGGAAGCGGAACTGGCGCTCGGCTTGCAGGCGCGCGCGGCTTTGGAAGAACGCCAACATCTGGCCCGTGAACTTCACGATTCCGTTTCTCAAGCGCTCTACGGAGTCTCGCTCGCGGTCAACACCGCGCTCGCCCTTTACGACGACGACCGCGCAAAATCGCTGGAGGCCCTGCACTACGCGCTTGAGCAATCGCGCGCTGCCCTGACCGAAATGCGCGCCTTGATCTTCGAGCTCCGGCCCGAGTCGCTGGAATCGGAGGGGCTTGTTGCGGCCATTTCCAAGCAAGCGGACGCCCTACGGGCGCGCTCTGAGGTCGAAATCCGGCTGGCGCTTCCCGAGGAACCCGAGATTCCTCTGCGGATGAAGGAAGCGCTTTACCGGATCGTTCAGGAAGCGCTCAACAACGTGATAAAGCATGCCCATGCGACCAAGGTCGATATTCAACTGCAATGCGATGGTCTTCGCATCGTTGTCGATGTCCGAGATGATGGCGTTGGCTTCGACGCCCGCGCCGAGCACCCCGGTCATCTCGGGCTCAAATCCATGCGCGAGCGCGCGCAGGCGCTGGACGGAACGCTTGAGATCGCGAGCGCCCCGGGCCAGGGAGCCAGTATCAGGGCCTCCATCCCCATTACACAGGGGCCAGTTAAGCCTGATTAAGGCCGTTTTGCGCGCCGATTATGCGCGCATATCTTCGCATATCGCGCCCTAAATCCGACAAACGGCCCTTGCGCGTTGCCCTTTCCAACTGCTAGAATGGCGTCGCGTTGTCACCGAATAGTGCTTTGGCATAGCCTTTTAGCAGCGCCGGGATTGGAGCGAACATGCGCAGTCGGTGGGTTGCCAGGGTGGCCGTTGGACTTGTCGCCCTGCTGGCGGGCTGCGCGGGCCAGGTCGGCGCGCTGCCCTCCTCATCGCTGGTCATGGCGCGGCCCACCGCCTCGCCCGAGACGTTCCCCCTCCAAATGAGGGCCGCAGTTAAGGCCGTAGATGAGGCCCTGGAGAGGGTCTTGGCGTTGCTTGCTGAACCGGACTATCTCGACGATGCCTGGCGCGAAGACGTCGTTAATGCCGTCACGCTGGCTGACCTGGGTTACCGGCAGCTCGACGAACTGGTCCCCCCGGATGATCAGCGCGAGAAACACGAGGCAGCGGTCAAGGCTCTCAGCGGTTGCCAGGATCTGGCGTCGTTCGTCCTCAAGGGGATCAACAACCTTGATAAAGGACCGTTCGACGAGGTTGCAGCGCGAGCCGAGTTCTGCCGGACAAAGCTGGAGGTGGCGACGCGCGCTCCCGGTTCCGCAGAAGCGCGCGCCTTGCCTGAGAGCCTGGAGGCGGCGCGGCAGGTCGTCCGCCTCACTGTTACAAGGGATGCGAACCTACGCGGCGGCCCGGGGACTAACTACCCGAGGGTGGCGACAGCGGCCCCTGGGGATCAGTTTACGATCACAGGGCGCACTGAGAAGGGGGATTGGCTGCGCGTTACCGGCGCAAACGCGAGGGACGTGTGGATTGCCGCATTCCTGGGAAGAATCGAGGGCGATCCGCAATCCGCGCCCGTGGCGCCGTAGATGCGGGCTACGAAGCCGGTTCGCGCGCGGAAACCTGGCGTCGGCGCCCTGGATCAGTACCCGTCGTAATACCGGTGAGTCCGGTAGAATTCGGGGTTCCAGTACTCCACCACCACATGCGACCCGGCGGGGTTGCGCCCGGATGCGGGCGAGTACGGGCTGCGATAGGTGACCACAAACTCCGGCCGCTCCCAGATGTACATATTCAGCAGCGATTCCTCGGCCGCGGAGTAACGGAACTTCTCCACACGTGCAGGGTCGCCGTAAAGCGCCACCAGTTCTTTGTACACCGATGTCTGTTTCTCGTCCGCGCTGCCGCGGTCACCGAACAACCGCGCGCCGAAATGCGCGCGATACAGCTTGTCCTTCCACTCCCCTTCGTTGCCGAAACTGTAGGCCAGGAAGAAGGTCGAGTAGTCAGCCTGCGTGAAACGGAACTTGTTCCCCTCAGCCACGCCCCCGGTTAACCGATACGCCTGAGGCTTGAACTCGTCAGCGATGATTTGGTTCGCAGCATCGAGCGTCGTCGCGGCGAAATCCGTCGCCGTCGAAGGCAACGGCACGTCTTTGTCGATTGCATGAAGCAGCACGGTGTAGATGTCGGACAACGCGCGCGCCGGCGCGGTGGTCGCCGTCGGCTGCGGAGGGGGAAGGGGTGGGACCGGCGCGCAGCCGGCCACTACCGTGACCAGGGCTAACATCATTATGGACAAAGGGGCGCGCCGCGCGCCAGCGCCCAAACTCTTCAGATTCATCGGCAACTTCCTCAACTTAGAGCGCCTAACAAAACCTGTTGGCATCGGCCCACATAGCAAGCGCCCAGGCGTGCCCGTCCTTTGTAGCGCAAGTTGGCAACTTGCGCTACATATCGGTGTCGCTACGAGTTTTGTTAGGCGTTCTTATTCCAGCCGGCAGCTTCTTACCGGGATTCAAGAAGACGGGTTTCCTCAAGGTTCAACCTGCGGCGCAGCAAGAGCCTTAGCCACGGAGGACACATGGGAAGCAGAAACCTGTATGAGATCCCTGTGTCCTCTGTGGCTAAACGCTTCGTTTGCGATTAGTTCACACCTTTTCGCTCACGACCTTTGCCTGCATGAACAACTGGAGGTAGTCGCTCCCCCCGGCTTTGGAATCGGTGCCGCTCATGTTGAAGCCGCCGAACGGATGCACGCCGACGAGCGCATGCGTGCACTTGCGGTTCAGGTACAGGTTGCCGACGTGGAACTCCTGCCGCGCGCACTCCAACCGGTCGCGGCGCATCGAGTACAGACTCCCGGTCAGCCCGTATTCGGTGTTGTTGACGATCTCCATGCCCTCGGTGAAGTCGCGCGCCTTGATTACCGCGAGCACCGGGCCAAACACCTCTTCCTGCGCCAGCCGCGCATCGGGCGCAACGTCCGCGATCACTGTCGGCTGCAGGAAGTAGCCGCCGCTCGGCGCCGACACAGACTCGCCCCCCGCGACCAGTCGCCCCTCACCCTTACCAATCGCGATGTACTCCAGATGCTTCTTGAGCGCTTTCTCGTCAATCACCGGGCCCATCTCCACACCGGGCCCGAGCGCCGGATCGCTCACGTCCAGGTTCTTCGTCCGCTCGACGATCCGTTCGAGCACCGCGTCGTACAGCGGCTCGACGATGACCGCGCGCGAGCAGGCCGAGCACTTCTGCCCTTGATAACCGAACGCGGCCGCGACAATGCCGGCTGCGGCCTCTTCCGGGTCTGCGGTCTCGTCGACCAGAATCGCGTCCTTGCCCCCCATCTCGAGGATTGTTCGCTTTAGCCACCTCTGGCCCGGGTTAACTGCCGCCGCTCGCTGGTTGATGCGGATGCCCACCTCTTTGCTGCCCGTGAACGCAACGAAACGCGTCAGCGGGTGATCGACCAGCACATCGCCAACTGCCCCGCCCGGCCCCGGCAGGAAGTTGAGCACGCCTGCGGGCAGGTGGAGTTGATCGACAAAGATTTCGGCCAGCCAGGCGGCAATCACCGGCGTCGCGCTTGCGGGTTTGAGCACCGCCGTGTTGCCGGTAACGATCGTCGCAGTCGTCATGCCGGTCATAATCGCGCACGGGAAGTTCCACGGCGGAATCACGATGCCGACGCCAAGCGGGATATAGTGCAACTCGGTCTCATGGTACGGCTCGGGGTGCGTCGGGTGGGGCTTGCCCAGCCGCAGCATCTCGCGGCCATAGTACTCCATGAAATCAATCGCCTCCGCCGTGTCCGCGTCGGCCTCGACCCACGGCTTGCCCGCCTCATAGACCATTAACGCGCTGAACTCGTGTTTGCGCTCGCGCATGATCTTCGCCGCGTGGAACAGGTATCGCGCGCGTTCAGTGTAAGGAATGCGCTTCCAGTGCTCGAAAGCCTTAGCGGCCTCGCGCACCGCACGGTCCGCGAGCTCAGGCGTGGCCTGGCTCACGCGGCCGACGACCTCGCTTGGATTCGATGGGTTCCGGCTTTCGAGGATGTCGTCCGTGTAAATCTTCTCGCCGCCGACGATCAGCGGATATGCGCGGCCAAACGTGGCGCGCACCTTGGCGAGCGCCTGCCCAAATGCCTCGGCATTCGCGCGCGCGCTGAAATCGGTCAATGGTTCATTGACGAAAGGGCGCTTCATGACTGGTCCTCCCTGCGGGTTACGATTACCCGGCACTATCGCGCGGCGGCGCCTCGGCGTCTGTAACTCGTTTCCCAGTAAAAACAAAACCGGCCCTTGCGGGCCGGCTCGGCTGCATTTCTCCCGGACTCAATCGCACTCCAGGCAGCGCTCCTGGTAGTTTTTCAAGTCCACGGCGTGTTCCTGATAATGCCCGGCCATCGAATAGAAGAAATCGACGAGGGTCATCTCCTCGTCCCACGGCGCCTTGCCAACCTTGGCAAGCTCCGCATCCTCCGTCATGTCGAGCAAGTGCATAAACCGGCGGTGCGCGCCGGTCAGGCCATCGACCACATTTATCAGCGGCAAGGCAGCCCGCGATTGGACCTGCTTCTCGTTCCAACCATCGTCGTAGCCAACGCCCTCCTGCCAGGGCCGCTTGCCCTGCCAGGCCTTTGCGGTTTGGACCGCCTCGTCAACCCACGACCAGACGTGAGCCACCACGTCCTTGACAGACCATCTGCCGACAACATCGCTGGCAGTAAGTTCTTCCTCGGTGAGGTGTCCCAGAGAGTCCATGAACGTCTTAAAGCTGCGATCAAGGGCTATCCAGGCATCATCACGACTACGCATTGATCCCCACCTCCTCGGCATCATCGAGCACCCGCGCCTGCGCCGTGTAGACGTTCAGGCTATCGCGGCGCACGTAACCCACGAGCGTCACGTTCCAGGCTTCAGCCAGGGCCACGGAGAGCGTCGTCGGCGAACTGCGGCTCGCAACGATCGGCGTCTTCATGCGCATGGCCTTGTTCAGCATCTCAGCGCTGACGCGCCCGGTTGTCAACAGGATTCGTCCCTCCGTCGCGATGCCCTCCGTTAGGCACCGGCCGAGCAACTTGTCCAGTGTATTATGTCTCCCTACGTCCTCCGCCACGACCAGCAGCCTTTCGCTGTCGCATAGGGCGGCCGTATGCAGGCCGCGCGTGCGTTCGCGCTCCTGCAACTGAAACATGAGCCGGCCGAGTTGTCGCGCGGTCGCCCGCGCATCGGCAGTCATGGGCTGCTGTTCCGCAGACAGATCGGCGAAGGTGATCCCCCCGCCGCAGCCGCTCGTCAACGTGAGCCCGCTGGGGCGCGTGGCCGCGGCGTCCCACAGCCAGACCTCTACGCACGTTCCGCTCGGGCAGACCACGACGCGCCGCGCATCCTCCGCGGCGCGAATCACGCCCTCCGCCGCAAGAAAGCCGATCGCCAGCATGTCCAGCTCGCGCGGCGTTGCCAGCAAGCTCAGCCACTCGACGCCGTTGACGTGCAAACGCACACGCGCCTCGCGCACTACGGACGTCGTCGCCCCGCGCAACCGGCCGTTCTCCCACCGGCGAACCGCAATTTCCTCGCTGAGCGATCCGCCAGAAACCTCCTGTCTGTCATCGGCCGCGCGCATAAC
This sequence comes from Anaerolineae bacterium, assembly GCA_025454635.1. Classification (GTDB taxonomy): domain Bacteria; phylum Chloroflexota; class Anaerolineae; order CG2-30-64-16; family CG2-30-64-16; genus JALOOB01. Next base: position 17,134 of record JALOOB010000009.1, on the reverse strand, counting down.
GCCGATTATAGTCGTAAGCCGAGGGATGCGCAAGGCTTCCTACGAGGAAAGACGTAGGACGGATTTGACACGTCACCGCACTTTCGGGTATTTAACGGAGTAGTCTATCTATTTTGTCGCTGCCAGAAGTTGCGGCGGCGCGCCGATCAAGACCATAGAGAGGGAGCAGCAGTGAAGAAAGAAGCGATCGCAAACAGCAAGAAGCGGTCGGTGACCTTTGAGTTGCCGGGTGTGGAGGCGGGGACGGTGGCTGTCGTGGGCGACTTTAACGGTTGGGACGCGGGAAACGGGGCCATGAAGCGGCGGAAGGACGGCGTTTGGACAAAGTCAGTGCGGCTTGAGCCGGGCCGGTATTTGTTCCGCTACGTTGCAGACGGCAACCGCTGGCACAACGACCCGCAGGCCGACGGCTTCGAACCCTCGGGAATGGGCGAAGACAACTCCGTCGTTGTGGTTGACTGATTTGGAATAGGACGCAGATGACGCAGACGGGGTGGATGGACAGGATCTTGGCTGCGCGATCCGCCCCATCTGCGTAGATCTGCGTCCGATTATTTCTTCGCCGCGCCTTGCGCGGCCACCGCAGCCGCGGCCTTAGCGACCGCGTCCGCATCGCCCAGGTAATAATGGCGGATCGGCCGGAGGTCGTCCTCCAACTCGTACACAAGCGGGACGCCCGTCGGAATATTAAGCTCGACGATCTCTTCGTCCGAGATGTTGTCCAGGTACTTCACAAGCGCGCGCAGGCTGTTGCCGTGCGCGGCGATGATCACCCGTTTCCCCGACTTTAGCGCCGGCGCCGCCTCCGCATGCCACCAGGGCAGGAAGCGCGCGACCGTGTCCTTGAGGCACTCGGCCAGCGGCAATTCGTCCGGGTCGACGTCCGCATAGCGGGGATCGTGACCGGGCCAGCGCGTATCTTCACGGGTCAGCGACGGCGGCGGCACGTCATACGAGCGACGCCACAGCTTGACCTGCTTCTCGCCGTACTGCTCGGCGGTTTGCGCCTTGTTGAGGCCCTGCAGCGCGCCGTAATGGCGCTCGTTCAGCCGCCAGGTCTTGATGACTGGCAGCCAGAGCAAATCCATCTCGTCGAGCGCAATCCAGAGCGTGCGGATCGCGCGCTTCAGCACGGAAGTGTATGCGAGGTCGAACATGAAGCCTTCGGCCTTCATCAGCCGGCCCGCCTCTTGCGCCTCGGCAAGCCCCTTCTCAGAGAGATCGACGTCGGTCCAGCCGGTATACAGATTTTCTTTGTTCCAGGTGCTCTCGCCATGGCGAAGCAGCACGAGCTTGAGAATTCTGCGAGCCGGCTCGCCTCGTTTTACTTGCGCGCGGCATCAATGCGAAGTAAGATTCTGTCGTCGCTACAAATACGCTACAATCCGACTGGACCAGGCCGTGCTAGAGGAAGTCATCCGGCGAGTGCCGTTCTTCTCCACCTTGCCAACCCGCCACCTGCGGTGGCTGTCCGAAACCCTGCAGGCGGAAGACCTCCTGGCCGGGACGGTGCTCTTCCGCGAGGGTGACCAGGGAGACCGCTTCTACATTGTCATTCAGGGCGAGATCGAAGTATTCAAGCGCTTCGAAGACGGCGGCGAGCAGGTCATCGCGGTGCGGGGTCCGGGCGAATACGTGGGCGAAATGAGCCTGCTCAACGAGAGCGGCTTGCGGACTGCGAGCGCGCGGGCGCGTGGCGATAGCGAAGCGCTGGTCATGACCCGCGCCGACTTCGACACGTTGCTGCACCGCCATCCGCCGCTGGCCTATGCGATGGCTCGGGTGATGGGCGACCGGCTAGAACAGGCGCACACAGGGTCCATTCGCCGGCTCGAAGAGCGCAACCGACAGCTCCAGCAAGCCCTGGACGAGCTGCATGCGGCGCAGGTGGAATTGGTCGAAACCCGCAAGCTCGAACACGAGCTTGCGCTGGCCCGCGAAATCCAGATGAGTCTGCTCCCGAAGGAACTCCCGCGCTTCGGCGGGTACGACTTCGGCGCGCGGCTGTTGCCCATGATGCAGGTCGGGGGTGATTTTTACGACTTTATTGCGCTGGACGAGCGCCGCATCGGCGTGGCGGTGGGAGACGTTTCAGGGCACGGCGTATCAGCCGCGCTCATCATGGCGATCACGGTTGCGCTGCTGCGAGCCGGGGCCTGCCGTGGGTGCTCGCCGGCAGAGGTGTTGACCGCAGTCAATGCGCAGTTGCTGAATCTTGGCGCCAACGGGATGTTTGTCACCGCGCTGTATGGGACGCTTGATATCGACTCCGGGGAGTTCACCTACGCGCGCGCCGGGCACGAGCCGGTGTTGATGACCGGCGCAGATGGTCTCGACGCGGGTTATGACGACAACGGCGGGGGTCGCTTGCTCGGCCTGTTCGACACGGTCGCCCTGCAGGAAGCAACGGTGCGCCTGTCGGCCAGCGGCGCGCTTGTGCTCTTCACGGACGGCGTCATCGAGGCGCGCAGCGCCGCGCGGGAGTTCTTCGGGGAGGATCGCCTGAGCGAGCTGGCTGCCGCGCATTCCGGACTGGGAGCGCAGGCGTTGTGCGATCGCATCGTCGAGGCCGTCAAGGAGCATGCCGGCGGACAGGCCCAGTCGGATGATATCACAGTCATCGCTATTCGCAGGGCGTGAGGCGCGCAAAATGTCATCCCGTCACTCTGGTCCACTGCGGGTGAGCGCAAAGCTCACCAATCTGAAGCTGATACGCGACCATGTCGAGGACGCGGCGCGCGGGGCGGGCTTCCCGGATCTGAAGGTCTACGACCTCGTGCTGGCCGTGGACGAAGCGGCTACGAACATCATGATGCACGGTTACGGGGTATCGGCGGCTACCGCGGAGTCAGGAGGCGAGGCGGGCGTCGTCGAAGTGGAAACGAACCTAGACGATTCCACCCTGCGCGTGACGCTGCGCGACCAGGCGCGCCCCTTTGACCTGACCGCGGCGCCGGTGCAGACGGAACTGCCGCCTCTCGGCGAACGCATGCCGGGTGGACTGGGCATCTTCCTGATACGCAAGACGATGGATGAAATCCGCTATCGCCGGACGCCAGACGGCTGGAATGAGCTGACGCTCACCGTGTTTCGGCCCACCGGGCCGGAGGAGGGATGACCATGGATTTCACGCTCACGCAGGCTTCAGGCAGATCGGACGTCGCTGTGCTCGGCATGGCCGGCGATCTGGACGCGACCAGTTACCTCCAGGCCATTGCGCAGGCGGAGGCGGCCCATACAGCGGGCGCCCAAACTTTGCTCCTTGACCTGTCGGCGACGGACTTTGTCAGCAGTTCGGGCCTCGTCGCGCTTCACAGCATCGCGCTGCTGATGCAGGGGCAGAAGCCGCCCGATCCGGAAGCCGGGTGGGCTGCTATCCGTTCAATGGGAATGGGTCAGGGCGAAGATGCGCGGCGCCGCGTCAAGCTGGTCAACCCGCAGCCGCGCGTTGCCGTAACGCTCGCTAAAGTTGGATTTGGCGACGCTTTCGAGGTCTATCCGACGCTTGATGCGGCGCTAGCGGCCCTTTAGAGGAGAGCGTATGACGCCTCGCGCGGTTATCGTCGCAGTTCTCGTCGCTGTGCTGGCGACTGCCGTCCCCAACGCGCTCGCCGCCCCCGGGCTCCAGTCACTCCCCGGTTGGCAGGACAAGGTCGACCCGTGGGTGCTGGAGACGGGAGCGCGAGGACCCACTGAATTCCTGGTCTTTCTCGCGGATCAGGCCGACGTCAGCGCGGCCTCCCGGCTGGGGACGAAGCTCGAACGCGGCGAGTACGTCTACCGCACCTTGAGCCGGCACGCGGACCGCACACAGGGGCCGCTCCGCGAGCGATTGGCTGAGCTTGGCGTGGAGCACCGGCCGTACTGGGTCGCAAACATGATTTGGGTCCGCGCGGGGCTCGACGTGGTCCGAACGCTGGCCGAGCGACCGGAGGTGGCGCGCATCAACGCCAATCCTCAGGTGAAGCTCGACGTCGTTTCGGCGGGCGAGTCGACCGCGCTCGCACCGGACGGGACCGAGGCGATTGAGTGGAACATCGCGAAGGTGAGAGCGCCGGAGGTGTGGGCGACCGGGGTTAAGGGCGCGGGCACAGTCATCGGGGGCCAGGACACGGGTTATCTGTGGTCGCACAACGCGCTGAAGTCGCAGTATCGCGGCTGGGACGGGAGCGCGGCCAACCACGACTACAACTGGCACGACGCAATCCGCACGACGGGTTCGAGTTGCGGCGCGAATTCGCCGCAGCCGTGCGACGACTACGGACACGGCACCCACACGATGGGCACGATGGTCGGCGACGACGGCGCGGGCAACCAGATCGGCATGGCGCCCGACGCGAAGTGGATCGGCTGCCGCAACATGAAAGCAGGCGTCGGGACGCCGGCCACGTACAGCGAATGCTACCAGTGGTTCATCGCGCCGACGAAGATCGACGGGACAGGCGCGGACGCCAGCAAGGCGCCGGACGTGATCAACAACTCGTGGGGCTGCCCGCCTGACGAAGGCTGCACCGACCCGACCGCGCTCCTGACCGTCGTCCAAAACGTAAGAGCGGCGGGCATCGTGACGGTGCACTCCGCCGGCAATTCGGGCTCGGCGTGCAGCACCGTGTCTGATCCTGCCGCCATCTACGCCGAGTCGTTCTCCGTCGGCGCAACGACGAACACGCCCCTTGACGACATTGCGAGCTACAGCAGCCGCGGCCCGGTGACAATCGACGGCAGCAACAGAATGAAGCCGAACGTCGCCGCGCCCGGATCAGGCGTGCGGTCGAGCACCATCGGCGCAGTTAACAGTTATGGATCGATGAGCGGCACGAGCATGGCCGGACCCCATGTCGCGGGGCTGGTTGCGCTGATCATTTCCGCCGACCCCGCGCTGCGCGGCGATGTCGATGGCATCGAGGATATGATCGAACAGAGCGCGGTGCGGCGGACCACCACGCAGGGTTGCGGCGGCGACAGCTCGACCGCCGTGCCGAACAACGTCTACGGGTGGGGGCGCATCGACGCTTATGCGGCAACCTGCGGAGGGCTGCCGGACGCCATCACTGACCTGGCGGTGACGAAGCTGAACAGCGCGGACCTGCAACTCACCTGGTCGGCGCAAACGTACGCCACTGCTTACAACGTGCGCTGGAGCGCATCGCCACACTTCGCGCCCGACGAATCGTGCGAAGTTGGTTCCTGCCAGTCTGTTGCGACGACCGTCTTCAGCCAGGGCGAACTGGGTGACACGAATACCAACTACACCTACGTCGTCCAGGCCAAAAACCGCTGCGGACAGACGCAGAGCGTAGCATCCAACCGGGTCGGCGAGTTCGGATTTCCCCTGGCAGGCGGTGGGCCGTGAGGGAGACGCCGGCGGGGGCAGCCTGAGAACGCGCCGTCGCTTGATCCCGTTAACGCTTGTTGAGACAACAAGTAGGACGGGCCACCATCCTTTGCATCTTGCACACTTTCGATTATATTAGTGCCAGCATTGTGTATCCCTAGCGATTCGGAGGTCAGTAGATGTCGAACAGCAAGTCCCGTATGCGGTATGCGCTGCTCTTTGCGGCCGTACTGGTCATGGCGCTCGGCGCCGTCAGTGTCGCAGGCGCCATCCCGCCCAAGATCATCGACGTCCAGATTCTTGCATTGAACGACTTCCACGGCAACCTGGAGCCGCCGTCCGGCTCGTCCGGGCGCATCGGCACCGTCAATGCCGGCGGCGTGGAGTACCTTGCGACCCATATTGATGCTCTCCGCTCCACTAACCCGAACACGGTCGTGGTCTCGGCGGGCGACATGATCGGCGCGAGCCCGCTGCTATCCGCTCTCTTCCATGACGAACCGACGATCGAGGCATTCAACCTGATGGGCCTCGACTTCAATGCTGTGGGCAACCACGAGTTCGACGAAGGCTGGCAGGAGTTGCTGCGCATGCAAAACGGCGGCTGCCATCCGGTGGACGGCTGCCTCGACGGGGATGACTTTGCCGGGGCGAACTTCCAGTATCTGGCCGCCAATGTCATCAACGACGCAACTGGCCGGCCGATTTTCGATCCGGTCGGGATCAAGGTGTTCAACCGCGCGCGCATCGGCTTTATCGGTATGACGCTGGAAGGCACGCCGAGCATCGTGACGCCGTCCGGCGTCGAGGGCCTGTCCTTCAAGGATGAGGCTGATACGGCGAACGCGCTCGTGCCGATCCTCAAGTCACGCGGCGTCGAGACCATCGTCGTGCTGATTCACGAGGGCGGCGCGCAGACAGGCGCCTACAATCAGTGCGTCGGCATCTCCGGCGCGATCGTCGATATCGTCAACCGGCTCGACCCGGAGATTGACGTGGTTATCAGCGGCCACACGCACCAGGCCTACAACTGCAACATCAACAACAAACTCGTGACGAGCGCGGCCTCGTTCGGTCGTCTGGTGACGGACATTGACCTGAAGATCGACCGCGTTTCGGGCGAAGTCACCCAGATGGCGGCAAACAACGTCATCGTGACGCGTGACGTGCCGAAGGCCACCCTGCTGACCCAGTTGATCGCCAAGTACCAGGCCGTGGCGAAGCCGATTGCGGACCGCGTGATCGGGAGCATCACGGCTGACATTACGCGCGCAGCCAACGCGGCGGGCGAATCGGCGCTAGGCGACGTGATTGCGGACGCGCAGTTGATGGACACGGCGCGGCCTGGTTTTGGTGACGCGCTTGTCGCGTTCATGAATCCGGGCGGCATCCGAGCGGACTTCAGCTACAACCAGATCAGCGGCACTGAGCAACCGGGCGAGGTGACCTACGGCGAGATGTTCACGGTGCAGCCGTTCGGCAATAGCCTGGTTACTATGGACCTGACCGGCGCGCAGATCGACACGCTGCTCGAGCAGCAGTTCGACAATCCCGCCGCCGGCCAGACCCGCATCCTGCAGGTGTCCAACGGCTTCACGTACACGTGGAGCCAGAGCGCGCCAACTGGCAGCAAGGTCGATGCGGCGACGATCAAGATCAACGGCGTCGTGGTGGACCCGAGCGCGACGTATCGGGTGACGGTCAACAGTTTCCTGGCGGATGGCGGGGACAACTTCGCTGTGCTGAAGCAGGGGACAAACCGGCTCGGCGGCGCGGTCGACACCGATGCGCTGGAGGCATACTTCACGGCCAATAGCCCGGTCGCTCCCGGACCGCAAAACCGGATTACGGTTGTGCCGTAACGCGAGCTGCGTAGAATAGAAAAGGGGACAGCCGGTGCGGCTGTCCCCTTTTTGGTTTGGCGGCAAATACCCCCGGAGCGATTCGAACGCTCGGACCAGGCGTTAGGAGTGCCTCGCTCTGGCTATCTCTCAACGAGGTAGCGCATCAACTCCTCGCGCGGGATTTTCAAATGCTCCGCAACGTCAACGCAGTATGGCATTCAGCGTTCCCAGCTTCAGCAGACGATGGCGCGGAATGGTGATGTGGCGTTCGTCATTCCGGCTTGTTGTAAGCCGCATATGGCTGCCAGCCTGCCGGGTGATGACATAGCCGAAACGCGCAAGGAACGCCGCGAGTTCGTCGCCATCGACGTCTCGGGGCGTCTTCATGCGGCCAGGACTTCCTCCCGGACAAAATGCAGGCGCAGCAGCGAAGGCTTATCCTTTTCATCGAAATGGCAACGCGTTGCATCCTGCACGGCATCGCGCAGTTCTTCCCACGTGTCTGCCTGGGTATAGATCGACTCGCCAAGAGCGCGAGCGGTGTACCCGCCCTCTTCGGCCTCTTCCACCAGAAAAATCAACCCGCGCGCCATAGTTTCACTCACCAGTGCGAATAGTACCCCCGGAGCGATTCGAACGCTCGGCCTAGGCGTTAGGAGTGCCTCGCTCTATCCACCTGAGCTACGGGGGCGCGTGACGCCATCCTACCACAACATTGCCTGTCTTTCCAACTAAGGCCCGACTTTACCGCAAAGGAGCAAGAAACCAAAGGTTCACTAAGCGTTTATGAAAGACTCCGTGAACCTTTGGTTCTTTGCTCTTTCGTGGTGGCTTTACGTCCTCTACTATGTCAGCTTCCCGTCAGCTTAGGGGCCTTGACGAAATTACTCACTCGTAGTATAGTTTTATTCGAGCAAGAAAATGACCGAAAGGACCGCGTAATGTCAGTACGCAACAGCCTGCTGGGCCTGTTGGCCCAACAACCGCGGCATGGGTACGAGTTGCATGCGGCGTTTGAAGCTGTTGTCGGCGGTCAGGCGAATTGGGATGTAAAGCCGGGCCAGATATATACGACACTCGCGCGGCTCGAGGAGGCCGGCCTGGTCGCAGAGGAAGGGGTGGAGCAGGGCGCGGGTCCGGAGAAGCGCATCTTTGCGATTACCGAGGAGGGCCGCCGCGAGCTTGCGGATTGGATGGCGCAGCCGGTGCCGAGCGAGCACCAACGCGATGAGTTCTTCCTCAAGCTGATGCTGTGCGTTGCGACCGGCATCGCGGACCCGCGCAGGCTCATCTACACGCAGCGCGGGCACCTGTATCGCGAGCTGCACACCATCACCGGCCGGCGCACCGCTTGCGACCCGCGCCGCCAACTCGCGCAAATCCTGCTCTTTGACCAGGTCATCATGCACCTGGAGGCCAACCTGCGCTGGCTCGACATCGTCGAACAGCGGCTGGACGAAATCAAGCGGCAGCCCGCGCCGAAGCCGCAACCGAAACCGCGTGGGCGGCCGAGGAAAGAGATAGCAATAGAACGCACATGACGCAGATGGGGTGGATTTTTCAGGATTTCTGGGATGACCCTCCCATAGTCCTGGTTATCTGCGTAAAAATCCGCGCGATCTGCGTTCTGTTCCGCTCAAGGAGGGTGGAAAATGGCACTCATCGAGGCAATCGAACTCACCAAGATCTATGGGAAGGGCGACACGGCGGTGACCGCGCTCGACCACGTCAACCTGCGCATCGAGCGCGGGGAGTTTGTCGCCATCATGGGCCCGAGCGGCTGCGGCAAGTCGACCCTACTGCACCTGCTCGGCGGTCTTGATCGGCCCACTTCCGGCGCAGGTGTTCCAGTTCTTCAACCTGATCCCCGTGTTGGACGCGGTGGAGAACGCGGCGCTGCCCCTGATGTTGGACGGCATCGCCCTGCCGGAGGCCCGCAAGCGCGCAGGCGAATGGCTGGACCACGTTGACATGAGCAGCCGCAAGACGCACCGGCCCGACCAACTTTCCGGCGGCCAGCAGCAGCGCGTGGCCGTGGCGCGCGCGCTCGTCGCGGAGCCGGCGCTCATCCTGGCCGACGAGCCGACGGGCAACCTCGACACGAGGGCCGCCGACGAGATCGCGGCGCTGCTCAAGCAGGTGGCCGGCGAGTGGGGTCGCAGCGTCATCATGGTCACGCACGACCCGCGAATTGCGGCGTATGCGGACCGAATCGTCTTCCTGAAGGACGGCAAGGTGATCGACGACACCCGCCTCAACGCGGACATCGCCGACGGCGCTGCATTGCTTAAGGAAAGAGTGGAAGCCTTCTAAGGAGGCGGCCGATGAAACTGCAACTCACACTGGCGTTACGCTATCTCTCCGGGCGCAAGCTGCGCTCGTTCCTGACCACAGTCGCCGTGATGTTCGGCGTGCTGGTGATTTTCGGCATGAACATCCTCGTGCCCAGCATGATGGCCGCGTTTCAGGCCACGATGCTCGCGGTCTCCAACACGGTCGACCTGACGGTCACCCTGCGGACCGACGGGGGGTTCTCGCCGGAGGTCCTCGGGCAGGTCCAGTCGACGGAGGGGATCGACCGCGCGCACGCGCTGCTGGTGCGGCCGGTGAACCTCCCGGCAGACTTCTTCGACAACGACCCGGGGACACCCGACGCCGTGACGCTGGTGAACCTGGTCGGCCTCGAACCTGAAGCATCGCAAAGCCTGCGCAGTTACACGATGCAGGAGGGCCGCTTCCTCCAGAGCGACGACACGAACGCAGTCGTGATCTCCAGCGCGCTGGCCGACAATCTCGGCCTGCAGTTGGGCGACAAACTGCCCCTGCCGACGGCGGAGGGGTTGGCCGAGCTGACCGTCGTGGGCATTCATCCCCCGCGCGCGCGTCCCGGCAACGAAGAGGTGATCGTGACGCTACCCGAAGCGCAGCGCCTCCTCGGGATGCCGGGGCAGATCACCGCAGTGGAGGCCAACTACGCCAACGGCGCGGACAAGGCCGGCCGCGAGGCCACTGAGGCTACGATCCGCGCGAAACTGGGCGACACCTTCGACTACAACGCGCTTTCGACGAGCAGCGACATGTTCGCCAACCTGCAAATCGCGCAGTCGCTGATGACCGCGTTCGGGTTCCTGGCGCTGTTCATGGGCGCGTTCATCATCTTCAACACGTTCCGCACCATCGTCGCGGAGCGGCGCCGCGATCTCGGGATGCTGCGCGCGATTGGCGCGAGCCGGCGCATGGTGCTCGGGCTGATCCTGACCGAAGGGCTAATCCAGGGCATTGTCGGGACCGGGCTGGGCATCGCGCTTGGGTACCTGCTTGCGCTCGGCGCGCTGTCCGCGGCCAGCCCCATGATGGAGCAGATCATCCATGTGAAGCTTGGCGCGCCGACCTTCTCGCCGGCCATCCTCGTCGTGTCGATTGCGCTGGGCATCGGCATGACGCTGCTCGCGGGGCTCTTCCCCGCGCTGAGCGCGGGGCGCGTGACGCCGATCGAAGCCTTGCGGCCCTCGGTCGACCTGGTTAAGCAGCGCCGCGCCCTGGGCGTGGGCGCGGTCGTGGGCATCGTCTTCCTCGTCCTGGCGGTGGCTGTGCTGTTTGCCGGCAACGCGCAGGTCGTCGGGCTGGGCGCGCTGTTGTTCCTGTTCGGGCTGGTGCTCATTGCCCCCGCGGTAATCCGGCCTATCGCGGTGTTCTTCGGCGCGATCATCGGCAAGCTGTTCGCGCGCGAAGGGACGGGCTACCTGGCGCAGGGCAACCTGACGCGGCAGCCCACCCGCGTTGCCGTCACCGCAAGCACGACGCTCGTCGCGCTGGCGATTATCGTCGCAGCAGGCGAGTTGGCGGTGAGTGTCAATAACGGCTTTGTCGACGTGATGCGCAAGAGCCTCGGCAGCGACTATCTGTTCATCCCGCCTGCGGTTGCCGTGTGGGGGAACAACGTCGGCGCGAACCAGAGCATGGTCGAGGAACTCAAGCAGGTCGACGGCGTGGAGACGGTCAGTTCGCTGCGCTTCGCGCAGTCGGTTGCGGACGTGAAGCCGCCGGAGACGGCTGCGAGCAAAAAGTTCCAGACCGGCGATGCGTCGAAGGGCGTAATGGTCACGCTGCTGGGCATCGACCCGGTGGCGTACCCGCAAGTGGCCGGCCTCACATTTACGGAAGGCAACGCCGATGACGCCTACGCGGCGCTCCAGGGCGCCGAGAGGACGATGATCGTCAACGGGCCGTTCGCTGCGACTGCGGGCGTGAAGGTGGGCGACCGGGTGCCGATGATCACGCCGCAGGGCCGGCAGGAGTACCGCGTCGTCGCCGTGGGCAGCGACTACCTGAACACGAAGATCGTGACGGGCTATATCTCGCAGGGGCAGATGGTCGCGGACTTTGGCGTGACGCAGGACGTCTTCGTGCAGCTTAACCTGGCGCGCGGGGCCGATGCGGCCGCGGTTGAGCCCGCGCTCAAAGAGATCAAGCGGGCCTTCCCGCAGTTCTCGATGGTTTCGGGCCTGGAGTACAGACAGCAGAACGAGCAGATCTTCCAGGTCGCGTTCTCGTCGATCTACATCCTGTTCGCGTTCCTGGCCATTCCGGCGCTGATCGCCATGCTCAACACGCTGGCCATTGGCGTGCTGGAGCGGACGCGCGAGATCGGGATGATCCGGGCGGTGGGCGCGACCCAGCGGCAGGTGAAGCGCATGGTGACCGCGGAAGGGCTGCTGCTGGCTGCGTTCGGCACGACGTTCGGCATCCTCGCGGGGTTGTACCTGGGGTACGTCATGGTGCTGGCGTTTGCGGGCGCAGGGTTCCCGGTGCGGTTCTACTTCCCGTGGACGGGCGTGATCCTGACCATCATCATCGGTCTGCTGTTCGGGCTGCTGGCTGCGCTGGCGCCGGCTCGCCGGGCGGCGAACATGGAGATGATCGCCGCGCTGCGGTACGAGTAACAGATGAGCCACAGGCGTAGCGCAAGTTGGCAACTTGCGCTACGCCCCTCTATTCTCCACTGTCCGTAGCGCAAGTTGGCGACTTGCGCTACCCTCTGTGTCCTCTGCGGCAAGATATGGTAAGATGCCGGCGATGGGCATGAACACGAATCGCCGGTCCGCCCCCCGCTTACGCGTGGATCCCTGGCTGCTTCCCGCCGCGCTCCTGAGCCTCATTCCGATCCTCTCGCTCCTGCGACCAGGCATCGCCGGCACCGCGGACGGGATCGTGCATCTTCTCCGCACCGCGCAGGTCGTCGAGCTATTTAAGTCCGGCGTGGTGTATCCCCAGTGGGCGCCCGACTTCTACTTCGGCTACGGCTACCCGTTCTTCCTCTTCTACACGCCCGGCGTCCACATGGTGACCGCGCTCTTTGCGCAGGCCGGCCTGGGCGTCCCCGGCGCTCTCGTCGCGACGCAGGTGGCGTCGCTGCTGCTGTACAGCATCGGCGGGTATGCGGCCGCGAAGGAACTGTTCCGCGGGCTGGGGCGACCGCGCGTGGTCCCGATGGCTGCGCTCGCAGCCGCGGCGTTGTACGTGTACGCGCCGCTGCGGATGCGCGAGTTGTTCAGCCAGGGAAACCTGTCGCAGCTTGTGGCGCTGAGCCTGCTGCCGTGGTGCCTGTGGGCGCTGCTGCGCGCGACAAAGGGTCCATCGTGGCGCTGGGCGGCGGTCGCCGCGCTGCTGCTCGCCGCGTTGCTCTACGCGCACCATCCCTCGGCTTTCCTGGCCTATCCGCTGCTTTTTGCGCTCGGCGCAGCCGTCGTCCTGCTGCGCGGCGACCGGCGCAGCGCGTCCGCGGGCGCGCTCGTCGCGTCCTTCGGCCTCGCGCTGGCGTTGAGCGCGCCCTTCTGGCTGCCCTGGCTGCTCGAGTCCTCTTACGGCAGCTTGCAACGGATGGAGACGGGGTTCAATGCCGCGGCCAACCTGGTGTCTGCGGATCAGCTCTTCTCGCCCAGCCTGGTCCTCGATGCCTCCAGCATCAACTCGCCTCGGCCCTTGACGATCGGGCTGGCGCAGGCGCTCCTCGCAGCCGCGGGCGCGGTCGCGCCGGGCTAATGCTGCTGTGCCTGCTGCTCATGCTCCCGCTCGCCGCGCCCCTGTGGACCCACCTGCCGCTCGCCAAATTTATCGCGTTTCCCTGGCGCCTGCTGGGACCTGCCGGCCTGCTGGCCGCGCTGCTCGGCGGAGTCCCGCTGCTGCTGCTCCCCGAACGGCCCGCGTTCGGCGGGCTGCTCGCCGTGCTGGTGATCGCTCCCCTCAGCGTCGCGCCGTACCTGTTCCCCGCCGCATCGCTCTGGCGGCCCGTCCCGGCGGAGGGCATCACGCTGGCCGACATCGGCCGTTACGAGGTGAGCGGCGGCTCGCGCGGAACGGCGAGCGCCAACGAGTACCTGCCGCGCTGGGTGGAGGACGGCGATCCGCCGCTGGACTTGCTCGGGGCTTACGAAGCCGGGCGTCTGCCGGAGCGGCTCGACACAGCCGGACTGCCGCCGGGGACCACCTTCGAGACGATCCGCTCGGCCCCGCTGGAGACGATCCACCGCCTCACCCTGCCGCAGGCAGCCCCCGTGACCCTCCTGCGGTTTTACTATCCGGGCTGGCGCGCGTTCGTGGACGGGCAGCCGGTCGACGCTCGGCCCGCCTCTCCCTCCGGTTTCATAGCGGTCGACGTTCCCGCGGGCGAGCATACGCTGCGCATTGCCTGGGGCCAAACGCCCCCGCGCATCGCCGGATTTGCCCTGTTCGGGCTGGGCATCGTCGGTTTGCTCGCGATGCTGATTTTCGGCGCGAGGTCGGAGAAAGCCGCCGCCCCTGACGAACGGGCCGCGCCGGAACCGCACGGCACGCTGTGGCTGGCCGCGGCCGGGTTCGTCCTGCTCCTGACGGGGGCGAAGGCGCTGTGGATTGAGCCGGCGACATCGTGGTTCCGCCTCGCCTCGCCACCGGACGCGCCGGCAGGCATGACTCACGCGCTCAATCTGCGATACGACAACGGTGTGGAGTTGATGGGTTACGACCTGCGCAGCGACGAAGCGCGGCAGGGCGGCGAGTTGCGGCTGCGCCTCTTCTGGCGCGCCACCCGGCCGCTGACCGACGACGTCCGCTCGTTCGCGCACCTCGATGCGCCGGTCACAGGCATCACCTGGGCGAATCAGACGAAGGATCAGCCGGGCGAAATGCCCTCGCGCTACTGGCCGCCGGGCTATTACGTCGTCGACGATTTCCGTCTGCGCATCCCCGCCGAGACGCCGCCGGTCTCGGCCGACCTCACCGTTGGGCTGCTGACGCGCGACGCGGAGAGCATCGCGCTGCCCGACGGGCGCAAACAGGTCGCGTTGGGGCAGATCACGATCCGGCCTGGCCGGCAGCCGTTCGCGCAGAGGCCTGCGGCCGAGACGCACCGGCTCGGCGAGGCCATCACGCTCGAAGGATATCGGGCCGAGGTGAGCGAACGCAATGGGGAACCCGAAGTCGCGCTGACGCTCGACTGGAAGACGGACCGGCAGCTTGACGCCGACTACACCGTCTTCGCGCAGGTTTTCGATGCGGGGGGGCAGATGGTCGGGCAGCTCGACGGTCCGGCCTGCGAAGGTTCGTGTCCGAGCAGCCGGTGGACGCCCGGGGGCACTGTCGAAGATGCGCGACAGATCCCGCTTCGCGAGGGGACTTCGCCTGAAGGGCTGCGAGTGGTTGCCGGGCTTTACGACCCCGCAACCGGCGAGCGCCTGCCGGTCCGGGATGCGCGCGGCGCCGAACTGCCGGATCGGGCCATACAAATCGAGGTGGCGCCAACGCGCGAACGCTGACGCCACCTCGCCAGAGGGTAACCGCGGGAACCCTGTATGCGTTAGCCTGTACGGGGATTACTCGTCAAGGAGACCCTGCTTGACCAGCCAGGCGCGCAGTTGGACGCGCGTCGCCTCAGTGATCAGGCTGCCGCGATCGACGCCGCGCGGGCTGCTGCCGCTGACAAGCGGAGCGGGCGGTTCGCAGGGCTCCACCGTGCCCGCCTCGGCAAGCACCACGGTCGGTACGCTCTCGAAGCCCACCCAGCCGCGCAGGCGGGTGGCGGCGGCGCGATCCTCCTTGATGTTGACGAAAGTTGCCGGCACGCCCCACTCGTTAAGCGCCCGTTGAGTATCCGCGCTGCTCGAGCACCACGGCGACATATACACAACGACTTGCCTGGACATGATCCCTCCCGTTGGGTGACGAAACGAAAAATGTAGCTTGATTTATTTGTAGACTGTTGTATACTACCCTGTGTAGCGGTTTGTGGTGAGCGGTGAACCGCGAAAGGAGCGCACTCCATGAACAACTGTCCCAGCCGCGTGCTGCGCATCGTCGCCGGTCTGATCGTCGCCGGCGCCTTCTTGCTGGCCCTGCCGGCCCACGTTGCGCGGGCGGAAGGCGAGCAACAGGACGCTACGCCGCAAAGCGCTGCGCCCCAGAGCGGCGAGTGCAACGGATCCTATTATACCGTAAGACGCGGGGATACATGGTCTATCATCTCGCGTCGCGCCGGCATTCCGATCCCCGAGCTGAAGCGCGCGAACCCGCAGGCCGTTCGGTCGCAAGATCTCATTTACGCGGGCGAAAGGCTGTGCATTCCTTCGCAGTCGCAGTCGCCGGGGGGCACGCAAACCCCTACTCAGAGCGGCGGTTACTGGTACCAGGTCAAGCCGGGCGACACGTGGAACAAGATTAGCCGCGCGACGGGCATCTCGGTGCGCGAGTTGTGGGCGGCGAACCCGGGGCTGGTCAACCGGCAGCAGTGGCTCTACATTGGGCAGCGGGTCTGGATTCCGCAGGCGCCGCAGGGCAGCGCCACAGCCGCCGCGACAGCCGCACCCTCCGCGAGCGCGGAGGTCACGGCAGAGGCAGTAATGACGCCGACGGCAACCGCGTTGCCGCCTGCTACGCCTGTCCCAACGGCAACGACCGCTCCGACGGCGGCTGCGACCGCCGCGCTCACCGCGACGCCGGCGCCGACCGCGGCTTCTACTTCTGCTCCCGCAGCCACCGCGCTGCCGACCGCGCTCCCGCCAAAGCCGGCTGATTGTCCCAAGACGCTGGCGGAGTATGATGCTTCGATCGCCAGATTCCTGAACAACCCCGCCAACAACGTCGACCGGCTCAACCGCTCTCTGGCCCTGTGTCGCGTGGCGCCCGCGGATGCTCCTGCCGCGGTCATCGCGGACATCACCGGCCCTAAGAGCCAGGATGTTATCGTCGCGATCAACGATCCGTCTGCTGAGGGCCCCGGCGCAGGGGGCGCGCTACTCGTCTATCACAAGGCGCCGGGCGGCTACGCGCTCGCGCACAAGCGCGCGGGTCAGGGCCGCCTCGAGTTGATCGAGGCCGGAGACGTGAACCAGGACAAGAAGTTCGACCTGGTGTACAGCGACACTTCGTGCGGCGCGCACACCTGCTTCGGTACGCTGTTCGTGGATTCGTGGGACGGCAAGACCTACGCGGATTGGATCGAGGACGAGCCAACGATCGCGGGGCCAGAGTACTCGATCAAGGAGGTCGCCACCGACGGCGAGGGTGAGGAGATCCAGGTTCACGGCGGGGTGATCGGGTCGGTCGGCGCGGGACCGCAGCGCGCCTGGACGGAGACGTACATCTCGCCCGCGGGCGGCCCGTACAAGTTGCTCTCGCAGGTTTACGACCCGTCGGACTGCCTGTATCACCAGATCGTGGACGCGAACCGCGCGTTCGACGCGTGGGCGCTTGATGGATTCGACCCCGCTATCGAAGCGTACGAGGCAGCGTTGACGGAGAAGAACTCACAAGCGTGCGGCAGTATCAAGGACGAAGTGAAGACGCTGCAGGACTTCGCGCGCTTCCGCCTCGTCGTCGCGCAGGTGGCTGCGGGGAATGCGCCGGCTGCGATCGAGCTCGCGCCGCAGATCACGCATCCGGGCCTCAAGAAGGCGGTGACGTCGTTCCTCGGCTCGTACAC
>JALOOB010000474.1 GCA_025454635.1 Anaerolineae bacterium | reverse complement strand
GCCCTGTCGCAGCTTTCGCGCGCGGTCGAATCGCGCACGGACCACAGGCCGATGCTGTCTGACCTGCGCGAGTCTGGAAGCATTGAGCAGGACTCGGATATCGTCATGTTCATATACCGCGAGGACCTGCATAAGGAGAACAGCGACAAGAAGAACATCGCGGACATCATCGTCGCAAAGCACCGCAACGGTCCGACCGACACGATCCCGCTGTACTTCCGCAAGGAGCTGACCAAGTTCGAGAACCTCGAAATGGTGCGGGAGCCGCTCAATGAGTGATTCGATGCAGGGGTTCCCCGGTTTCCCGGCGGGCAAGCTCCCGACGACGCCGCTGCCCAACCTGTTTTTCAGCGAGCTGCTCCCGCTGATCGACAACCTTGCCGAGCTCAAGGTCGTGCTGCACCTGTTCTGGCTGATCGGCAAGAAGCGCGGCGCGCTGCGCTACGCCCGGCTCGACGAGATGCTGCGCGACCGGCGCCTGCTGGACGGGCTGGCGACGTCGAAGCTGAGCGGCGAAGAGGTGCTGCGCGATGCGCTGGAGCGGGCGGTGGCGCGCGGCGCGCTGCTCCGCACGGAGGTCACGCGCGGGGCGCAGACCGAAGAATGGTATATGATCAATTCGGCGCACGGCCGCGAGGTGCTCGAGCGGCTGGCGAGCGGAGAGTTGGACCTGTCGGAGGACACGGGCGAGGACGTTCAGCTTCAGACCGAGCGGCCGACCATCTTCGCGCTGTACGAGCAGAACATCGGCCTGCTGACGCCCATGATCGCGGACGAACTGCGCGACGCGGAGCGCCGCTTTCCTGCGGAGTGGATCGCGGAGGCCTTTCGCGAGGCAGTCTTGCGGAACAAGCGCAGCTGGAAGTACGTGCTGGCCATCCTGGAGCGCTGGCGCACGGAAGGCCGCGGCGGGACGAAGCAGGAACGTGATCCCGACTCGTACGTGCCCGGTGGGTACGAAGGGATTGTCAAGCACTAGGGCGAGCGTGGATATGAAGTCAATGGGCGATCTTTTAGGCGATTTTCATCCGCCCGAGCGGCAGTCCTCGGAAGAGGGGCGCAAGGCGCGCGTCCCTTCTCCGGCAGACGACGTGTGCCCTGTTTGCAAAGGCAAGGGCTTCCTGCTGCGCGACGTGCCGTACGGCCACGCGGACTTCGGCAAGTTGATCCCGTGCCGATGCACTGAGGCGCGGATTGCGCTGGATCGGAGCCGCGCGCTGCACGGGCTGAGCAACCTGGGCGGGCTGGAACGGATGACGTTTGACACATTCCTGCCCGACGGGCTCGGCCTGCCCGACTCCGTGAGCCGGTCGCTGCACCGCGCGTATGAGATTTGCCTTGACTTTGCCCAGCGGCCGCGCGGCTGGCTGGTGCTGCTGGGCGGCTACGGCGCGGGGAAGACGCACCTGGCCGCGGCGATCACCAACTTCAACATCGAAATGGGCCGGCCCGCGATGTTCGTCGTCGTGCCGGACCTGCTCGACCATCTTCGCGCCGCCTTCGGTCCGACCAGCGAGAGCGGCGTGGATGAGCGGCTGGACACGATCCGGGAGACGCCGCTGCTGGTGCTCGACGACCTCGGCGCGCATCACTCGACGCCGTGGGCGCAGGAGAAGCTGTTCCAGATCCTCAACCACCGCTACAACGGGCGCCTGCCGACGGTGATCACGACGAATCAGCGGCTCGAAGAGCTCGACCCGCGCATCGCATCGCGGCTGGCTGACCTCGACCTGAGCCAGATATACGAAATCCCGGCGCCGGACTTCCGGCAGGGCGGGGGTGGAGCCGCGGTGGATCGCGGGACGCGCAATCTGAGTTCGCTCAACTTGCACGCCGATCAGACCTTCGACAATTTCAACCTCCGCCGCAACGAGGACATCGACGCGGCGCGCAAGGAGAACCTGCAACGCGCCTTCAGGGAGGCGCGCAGCTTTGCGGATCATCCGCAGGGCTGGCTGGTCCTGAGCGGAACGTACGGATGCGGAAAGACCCACCTTGCTGCGGCCATCGCCAACCACCAGTTGTCCGCGGGACGGCCGACCCCCATGTTCGTTGTGGTGCCCGACCTGTTGGATCACCTGCGCGCGACGTTTAGTCCCTCGGCCGGGGTCACGCTCGACCGGGTCTTCGAGCAAGTCAGAACTGTGCCACTACTAGTGCTCGATGACCTGGGGACCGAGAGCGCGACGCCGTGGGCGCGGGAGAAGCTGTTCCAACTGCTCAACTATCGCTATGCCGCCCGCTTGGCGACAGTGATCACTACCACTACCCCCATAGATCAAATTGACGAGCGCCTGCGGAGCCGTATGTCGGATACAACTCGATGCGCGTTCGTTGCTCTTATGGTGCCAAGCTACCGCGGGAGCGAGGCGCAGCGGGGCGAAGCCAAGCCTGCGCACAAAGCGCGGACGCGTTCGTAGAAACGCGCGAGACTGCGAAAAACGCGAAAGCGAAATTTGACGTCCGGCGAGACGTTGAGTAGAATCGGCCTTGTGTTAGCACTCCTACTGTGTGAGTGCTAACACAAGGCCGATTGTGTTTCCGTTGCCCGCTCTGCGGGCGCATCATTTACCCCAATGGAGGCTGTTGGACTATGAATCTCAAGCCGCTCGCCGATCGCCTGGTCGTCGAACCGCTCGAGCAGGAAGAGGTCACCGCCGGTGGCATCATTCTGCCCGAGACCGCGAAGGAAAAACCGCAGCAGGGCAAGGTCGTGGCAGCAGGCCCCGGCCGCACGGACGAAGATGGCGAACGCATCGCCATGGAAGTTAAGGTTGGCGACACCGTCCTCTACGCTAAGTACTCCGGCACCGAAGTCAAGATGAGCGGCAAGAAGGTGCTCATCCTGCGCGAATCCGACGTGCTGGCCATCGTCGAATAACTGAGTGAGGAGATAGATAAACCATGGCAGCCAAGCAGTTGCTCTTCTCCGAGGAAGCCCGCCGCAACCTGAAGGTCGGCGTCGACACCCTCGCAAACGCAGTCAAGACCACCCTCGGCCCGAAGGGCCGCAACGTCGCCCTCGATAAGAAGTGGGGCGCGCCCACCATCACGCATGACGGCGTGACCGTGGCGAAGGAAATCGAGCTTCAGGAACCCTTCCAGAACATGGGCGCGCAGCTTCTGAAGGAAGCCGCGACCAAGACCAACGACATCGCGGGCGACGGCACGACCACCGCGACCGTCCTGGCGCAGGCCATCGTCAACGAAGGCATGAAGAACGTGGCCGCGGGCGCGAACCCGATGCTGCTCAAGCGCGGCCTGGACAAGGGCGTTGCCGCTCTGTCCGCGCACATCAAGAACCAGGCCATCACGATCACGACCCGCGAGGAGATCGCGGCGGTCGCGGCCATTTCCGCCCAGGACCAGGAGATCGGTGACCTGATCGCGGATGTGATGGAGAAGGTCGGTAAGGACGGCGTCATCACGGTCGAAGAGGCGAAGGGCCTTCAGTTCGAGACCGAGTACGTCGAGGGCATGCAGTTCGACCGTGGCTACATCAGCCCCTACTTCATCACCAGCCCCGAGTCGATGGAAGCCAGCCTGAGCAACCCGTACATCCTGATCACGGACAAGAAGATTTCGGCCGCAGCCGACATCGTCCCGATCCTCGAAAAGCTGGTCCAGTTGGGCCGCCGCGAGATCGTGATCATTGCGGAAGACGTCGACAGCGAAGCGCTGGCGACCCTGGTGCTGAACAAGCTGCGCGGCATGTTCAACGTGCTGGCGATCAAGGCTCCGGGCTTCGGCGACCGCCGCAAGGCTATGCTGCAGGACATCGCGATCCTGACCGGCGGCACTGTCATCACCGAGGAACTCGGCAAGAAGCTCGAGAGCGCGCTGATCAGCGACCTGGGCCAGGCTGACAAGATCGTGTCCGACAAGGACAACACGACCATCGTCGGCGGCAAGGGCGAGGCCGCGGGCATCAAGGGCCGCATCGAGCAGATTCGCGTCGAGATCGACAACTCGACCAGCGACTACGACAAGGAAAAGCTGCAGGAGCGCCTGGCCCGGCTGGCGGGCGGCGTCGCGATCATCCGCGTCGGCGCCGGCACCGAGGTCGAGCTGAAGGAAAAGAAGCACCGGGTTGAGGACGCGCTGAGCGCGACCCGCGCGGCGGTTGAGGAAGGCATCGTTCCGGGCGGCGGCGTTGCGCTGCTGAACGCGGTCGAGGCCCTGGACGAGGTCGAGGGCGGCCTCGAAGGCGATGTCCTGACGGGCGTCAAGATCCTCCGCAAGGCGCTGCCGATGCCGATGGCGACCCTGGCCGAGAACGCGGGCTACGACGGCGCGGTCATCATCGAGAACGTCAAGCGCGTGCAGAAGGAACAGGGCAACAAGCAGATCGGCTTCGACGTCATGTCCGAGGACTACGGCGACCTGGTCGCGAAGAACATCATCGACCCGGCCAAGGTCACCCGCGGCGGGCTCGAGAACGCGGCCTCCATCGCCGCCATGATCCTGACCACCGAGGCCCTCATCTCCGACATTCCGGAGAAAGAGAAGCCTGCGGCCCCGGCGCCCAGCCCCGACATGTACTAAGCCGATAGCTTAGATTAGATCAGGGAACCCGGTTTCTGCCGTGCCCTCGGGCGCAGAAACCGGGCTTTTTTTACGGGAGACTCGGTTTCTTTTTGCCGTTCGCCCCCCTCGCTGGTATAGTGTGACTCCTGCCCGATGAAACGAAACCTCTCACGTCACGCACCCGCGTTGCTCCTCTTGGCCTTCGCGTTGCTCGCAACCATCTACAGCATCGTCGTCCCGCCCTTTGAGGCGCCCGACGAAATATGGCATATGGCTTTCGTCCAGCACGTCGCCGCGGGCAAGGGGTTGCCCATTGCCACCCCCAACACCCAGGAGCTGTGGCGGCAGCAAGGCACGCAGGCGCCGCTCTACTACCTCGGCGCGGCCGCGCTCACCTTCTGGATCGA
>JALOOB010000473.1 GCA_025454635.1 Anaerolineae bacterium | reverse complement strand
GGGCCGGTCTGGATGGGCGGGGCATAGCCGATCAGCCACGCGATGGTCCAGGGGCTGGAGAGCAGCGCGGCGTCCGCGCGCTGCGAGCGGAGGTAGTCGGTGAGACGTAACAGGTTGTCTGGCTGCATCTTTGCCGCTCCTAAGGTCGGGATGCTGCGGCGCCCCTTACGAAACCGTTTCGCAGCGCGCCCACCATCTCGCTTCGAGCCGGTCCAGCTCGCGGAGGACGGCTTCGTCGGCGGGGGGAGCGCAATGGGATGCGACGAGCTTCGCCGCGCGCCGGTTGAGCCGCGCCATCAAGTCCAGCTCGACCCCCTTCTCTGGATCGAAACGGTCGCGCATGGCCATCTGGGGATACCAGAAGTTGCGGAAGTTGGCGAGCGTGTGGCTGTGCTGCAGGTAGTCGCCGCCGGGACCGACCTCGTCGATCAGGCCGGCCAGAGGGGCGAGGTCCTCCGGCGCGAAGTCGAGCGGCCGGGTCGCGCGGCGAGCGTAGGCGATCTGCTCGTCGGCCCAGACGCTGGCCGCGGCCGAGGCCACTTTGCATGCGCCGAGCAGGCCGGCGTTGTGGACTAACTCGATGTTCGAGAAGAACGCGGTGGCTGCGGTCCAGGCCATTTCCGACCCGGCCTGCGCGTCGAGGAGGGGCGCGTCGGCAAGCATCTCGATGCCCCATGCGGGCATGCCGTACCAGTGGGCGAGGTCCGCGACCGCGGCGTAGGCGGCCATCATTTCGGGCGCGCAGTACGACCAGAGCGTAGTGCGCATGTCCATCAACAGCTCGGTGAAGCCCGCGGAGCAGACTGGCGCGCCGGGCCGGCAGAGCTGATGGACCGTGATGCCCGCGAGCCAGTCCGCGTTGGCGAGGACGAGGGCGCCGGGAATGCTGGCGGGGACGTTCGCGCCCATGGCGGGGTGCGGGTGGTAGACGACGGGCACTTCATATTCGGCGCACGCAAGCAGGACGTCGAGGTTGTAGTCGGCCTGTTGTAGTGGCGCGTTTGGCACGGAGGCGCAGAAGACAAAGGGCTTGCGGCGGAGCGCGTCCGCGGAGCCGGCGAACAGCGCCGCGGCCTCCAGGATGTCGAGCAGGCCGGCGCGGTCGTAGGGATACACGAGGATGGGTTTGGCCGAGTGGCGGACCGCGCCCGCGAACGCGGTCTGCGTCTGGACGGCGGGCGGAACGTCATGCATCTGGCCCGACGCTTCGAGCCAGTCGATGTTGGGCAGGCTGTCGAGCAGCCGGGCGGACCACCCGAGGTCGCTGCGGAGGAAGGGGCGCATGGCGGGGTCGTGGGGACCCTGCGCGTACATATTGTCGGTCAACGCGCCAAAGGTGACGCGGCCCTCGCCCAGCGGAAGCGCGGGCTCCCCGTGGCGGTTGTACAGGGTGATCGGGCGAAGTGTGGCGAGCGCGCGCTCGACAACGCGCGCGGGGATGCGGACGCGGTCGCCGTCCACCCGCGCGCCGGCCGAGTCGAGCAGCTCGCGCGCCCGAGGCACGGGCATGACCGCGCCGGTCCGTTCCAGCATTTCGAGGCTGGCGCGGTGGATGGCCCCGGCCTGCGCGTCACTCAAGGCGCGGAGGGGAGCGAGTCGACGGATTGACTGTTCAGCGGATGCGTTCATGCGGTTCAGTCGGGACTCTCGTTGCGTCTCTGCGATGCGACTCGACCCGTTCCGCGATGTAGCGGACCCGTTCGATCGAATTGTTGCCCAGCACCAGATCGCCGATGCCGAGGATGATGCGACCCTCGCCGACGAGATCAAAGAGGGCGTCGATGGCCGCGATGAAGGCCGCGTCGTCCGTGCGCTCTTCTTCGAGCAGGGGCGACGGAATGCCGCCCCAGATGAGCGGGCCACCCTGCCACGCGGCCCAGGCTTCCTCGAACCGGCAGCTTGTCAGCGGGTGCGGCGAGAATGACTCGCAGACGTCGAGCGTCGACTCCTTCAGCAAGCCGAGCAGCGGGCGGACGTCGCCGTCGGTGTGGCTGCCGACCCGCCGGCCCTGCGCGTGCAGCAGGTCGACGTACTTCTGGTAGGCGGGCAGGCAGTAGCGGGCGAACAGCCGCGGATTGGTCATCGTTCCGGTCAGGTTGTCGGGAAACTCGACATAGAGCGCGTCGAACGGCCGCAGTTGCGAAATAATGGCGAGCATCTGCGCGTCGAGCAGGCGCAGCAGGCGCTCGACCGCGGGCCGCTCGTCGTGGAGCGCGTAGAACAACTGCGCCTCGCCGAGATATTCCAACAGAACCTGCTGGAAGGGGATGCGGTGAAGGAGGGGGACCACGTAACCGTGATCGCTCACCTCCTCACGCGCCGCCTCGATCTCGGCATAGCGCGGGACGTATTCCGCCCGCTCGACGATCCACTCGACTGTGGCGTAGTCCGCCGCGTCCTTGATAACGTGCTCGCGCAGGTAGGGCTCGACGCCCATGCGCACCGTGTCAGGCAGCACCTCGTGGCGCAGCGTCAACGCGCCCGCGGGGGAGCGCAACGTCGTCACGGTCACGCCGGGCCGGTCGGCTGCGACGTAGTCCCACATGCCGGGAAAGTTCTCGACCTCCGGCTCGCGCTCCCGGAAGACCGTT
>JALOOB010000158.1 GCA_025454635.1 Anaerolineae bacterium | reverse complement strand
AGGGCCATGCCCTGGAACTCGGGGGTTGCGGGCCGCACAAACAACGTTTCGGCAAGCGTCCCCAGGATGACGACGAGGCTGAACCAGGCAAGCACGCGCTTGTTGCGGATCACCAGGTCGAGCAGGAGCAAGATGAGCGCCGCCGCCACCAGGGTGATCTGGGGCAGGATCGCCAGGAGGTTCAGGGTCGGTACGTTGATCACGGCAGCCCCTACTTGTCGATGGTCATGCTGACCGCAGGCTGCTGCCCGTTCAGGGCATCCGCCACCGCGTTCGCAGACGGGTTGATTTTGTCAAAGAAGAGGTTCGGGAAGAGGCCGATCACGAAGAACAGGATGATCAGCGGGACGAGCGTGATTACTTCCCGGACGTTGAGATCGCGCACCTGCTGGTTCTCCGGCTTGTTGAGCGGACCGTGCAACATCAGGCGGATGGCCCAGAGCAGGTACCAGGCGGCGATGATGATGCCCGCGGTGCCGAACACCGCGAAGACCGGGTTGGTCTGGAACGCGGCGAGCAGGATATTGAATTCGCCGACGAAGCCATTGAGGCCGGGCAGGCCAACCGACGACAGCGCGACGATAATGAACAGGAAGCCGTAGAGCGGAATCTGCTTCCACAACCCGCCGTAGTCGGCCAACAGGCGCGTGTGGCGCCGGTTGTAGAGCATGCCGACCATGAGGAACAAGGCGCCCGTGCTCAACCCGTGGTTCACCATTTGGAGCGTCGCGCCGGCGATGCCCTGTCCGTTCAGCGCCATGATGCCGAGCATCACGAAGCCGAGGTGCGCCACGGACGAATAGGCGACTAGCGACTTCACGTCCTTTTGGACGAGCGCGACGAGGCCGCCGTACAGGATGCCGATAATGGCGAGCGCCGCGATCCAGGGCATGAAGGTCTTGGTGGCGTCGGGGAAGAGGGGCAGGCAGAAGCGGACGAACCCGTACGTGCCCATCTTCAGCAGGACCGCGGCCAAGATGACTGACCCACCGGTGGGGGCGGCCACGTGCGCGTCGGGCAGCCAGGTGTGGAACGGGAAGATGGGCACCTTGACCGCGAACGCGAGCGCAAAGGCCAGGAAGAGCCACATCTGCAGGTTCTGGCCGAGCTCGAGGTTTTGGAGTTGCAGCAGGTCGAACGTGCCGCCCTGCTGGTAGAGCACCAGGATGGCGACCAGCATGAGCGCGCTTGCGGCAAACGTGTACAGGAAGAACTTCAGCGCGGCGTAAATGCGCCACGGCATCGTGCGGCCGAGGAAGGTGTACGTGCCGTGCGAGTCGCCCCAGCCGCCGATCAGGAAGTACATCGGGATGAGCGTCAGTTCCCAGAAGATATAGAAGAGCACGAGGTCGAGCGAGATGAACACGCCGATCATGCCCGCTTCGAGCGCGAGCAGCAGGAAGAAGTAGGTCTTCAACTGCTTCTCGACGCCCTCCCATGAGAAGATGACGACGAGCAGCGTGATCAGCGTGGTCAGCAGGACGAGGAAGAGGCTGAGGCCGTCGACGCCGACGAAGTATTGGATATTGAACTGGGGCACCCACGGCACGCGCTCAACAAACTGCATGCCCGCCTCGCCGTTGCGCCAGAAGACGAACAACAGAAGCGACACGACGAACGTCACGAGCGTGACGATGAGGCTCCACCACTTCTGCGCGCGCGCGCCCGGCAGCAGCAGCAGCACCAGCCCGCCCACCAACGGGAGGAAGGTGATGATGGAAAGCAAGGGTAGGTTAAGAGTCATAACAGCTCGCTTCGCTATTAAGAGCGCCCGCTAATCAGCGCTACCGGATTGCCAGCCAGGCCAACAGCGCCACAGCGCCGAACAGCATCGCCAACGCGTAGAGACCGACCATGCCGGTCTGCAAACGGCGCACCTGCGTCCCCAGCCAACCCGTGACGCCCGCCAGCCCGTTTACTGCGCCGTCGATGCCACCCTTGTCAAACGTGGCCGCCAGCCAGCCGCCAAACGACCGGAGCGGGTTGACGATAATCATGTTGTAGAGTTCGTCCACGTAGTACTTGTTATCGACCAGCTTTGTCACCGGGCCGAGAGCCGCGCGCACGCGCGCGGGCAGATCCTTGTTGACGAGGAACGCCCGGTACGCGAGGAACACACCGGCCAGAGCGATAAGACCGGACACGACCAGGAGAATCAGCTCAAGCGTTAGATTCGCATGCCCCTCGGACGCGCCAGCAGCCGCCTCAAACGCCGGTTCAAGCGCAGGATCGATCAGCGAGAGGCTCGGCAGGCCGAGATAACCGGTAAGAAGGGCGCCGACGGCCAGCAGAATCAGCGGGATGGTCATGACGCGGGGCGATTCGTGCGCATGAGACCAAAGCTTCGCGTCGCGCTCCTTGCCCCAGAATGCCATGAACACCATCCGGAACGAGTACACAGCCGTAATAAAGGCCGTAACGGCGCCGATAGCCCACAGCGGGATCGAATAGTTGAAGGCGTTGTAGAGGATCGCGTCCTTGCTGAAGAAGCCGGAGAGCAGGGGCACACCTGCGAGCGCGCCCGCGCCGATAAAGAAGGTCCAGTGCGTGATGGGCATCTTGGCCCGCAGGTTGCCCATCTTGCGGATGTCCAACTCACCGTGGAGACCATGCATAACGCTGCCCGCACCGAGGAACAAGAGCGCCTTGAAGAATGCGTGTGTGATCAGATGGAAGATGCCAGCCGCGTAGGCGCCGACGCCCACTGCCACAAACATAAAACCGAGCTGTGAGACGGTCGAGTAGGCCAGGATGCGCTTCATATCGGTTTGCGTAAGCGCGATCGTGCCTGCGATCAAGGCAGTCGCGACGCCAATCCACGCAACCCAGTTTCCCGTCGTGGGCGCCAGATCGAAGAGCGGCGCCGAGCGCGCGATCATGTACACGCCGGCGGTGACCATCGTCGCGGCGTGGATCAGGGCCGACACGGGTGTGGGACCTTCCATCGCGTCGGGCAACCAGACATAGAGCGGGATCTGCGCGCTCTTGCCGGTCGCTGCCAGCAGCATGAGCATCGTGGCCGTCATGACCGCGATGTTGCCGACGCCCCACACCTCGGGCGCAGCCTCGAAGACCTCGGTGAACCGAAGCGATCCCAACCCCGTCCAGATGACCATGATCGCCAAGAGCAGACCGAAGTCGCCGATGCGGTTGACGATGAACGCCTTCTTGCCCGCATCTGCGGCGGAGGGTTTTTCGAACCAGAAGCCGATCAACAGGTACGAAGCAAGGCCCACGCCTTCCCAGCCCACAAACATCAGGAGGTAGTTGTCTGCGAGCACCAACGTCAACATCATCAGGATGAAGAGGTTGAGGTAAGCGAAGAACCGCGGGAAACGCGGGTCGTCGTGCATATAGCCCGTGGAGTAAACGTGAATCAGGAAGCCGACGCCTGTCACGACCAACGCCATCACGATGGAAAGGGGGTCAATCAGCAGCCCGGCGTCGACGCTGAAGTTGCCGGCCGCCATCCACTGCCAGAGCAGCACCGAATGGCTCTGCTCTTCGTGCGGCAGGCTAAAGAGCTGGATCGCGAGCGCGACTGCGACCGCGAAACTCAGGAAGACCATCGCGGGGGCCAGGAAGCCCACGACGCGGCGGCCGAGTCGCGTGCCGAAGAGCGAAATGATCAGCGCGCCGAGCGCCGGGAAAACAAGCATCAACCAGGCGTAGTCAAGCATGCTCACCTTTCAGGTGGTCTCCTTTCAGGTGTTAGCCCTTCAGCAGGTTCACGTCTTCGATGTTCGTCGTGTCCTTGTGGCGGATGACGGACATCACGATCGCGAGGCCGACGGCGACTTCCGCAGCCGCGACGACCATGACCATCAGGACAAAGATTTGCCCGTGGATTTGCAGGAAGTGGTATGCCAGCGCGGCGAACGTCAGGTTCACGGCATTGAGCATCATCTCGACGGACATGAAGATGATCAGCACGTTGCGCCGCAACAGCACGCCGAGCGCGCCGATGACAAAGAGCACCGCGCTCAGGACAAGGAAATAGGAGGTCGGGACCATTCTTCTCTCCCAATTGCAGATTGAAAATCACAGATTGAAGATCCAGTTCCGGTGGCGGTCTTCAATCTTCCGTCTTCAATCTTCAATCATTCAGGCGGTCGGGCCAACACCACCGCGCCGATCATGCCGACCAACAGCAGGACGGATGCCAGCTCAAACGGCAGCAAGTAGTCGGTGTACAGCACCGAGCCGATGGCCTGGACGCTGCCCTGGCCGAATGCGGCCGGATCGCCCTGGACCGCGCTGAGTTCGCCCGTGACAAGACCATACCCCAGGCCGGCGACCATGAGCACGCCGAGGCCCACTGCGACGAAGCGCTGCCAGCCGAACCGCTGCAGGAAGGGCCGGTTGGTGTCGCGGATGTCGTTCAGCTCCCCGCCGCCGAGAAGCATGACGACGAACAGGAAGAGCACCACGATCGCGCCGCCATACACGATGACCTGCACCGCAGCGAGGAACTGCGCCTGCAGCATGATGTAGAGCGCGGCAAGCGACGCGAAGTTCAGCAGCAGAAACAGCGCGCTGTAAATCGGCCGGCGGCTGATGATCACGCCTACCGCGGCGACGATCGCAATTAGAGCAAAGACAACAAACAGGACCATCCCTGCCTCCGGGCGGGCCTTGCGCCCGCCCCTGTTTCGTCAAATGCAACTACTCGGCGCGGACCACCACGTTCGGGTTGACCGGCTTGAGCAGTTCTTCTTTCGTCCACAGAAACCCTTCGCGCGTGTAGGTCGCCAGCTCGAACTCGTGGCCCAAGACCACCGCTTCCACGGGACAGGCCGTCTCGCAGTCGCCGCAGTAGATGCAGCGCAGCAGGTTCACTTCCCAGATTTTCGCGTACCGCTCGCCGGGGCTATTCGGATGCGCGGGGTCATTCTCAGCCGCTTCGACGTGGATGGCTCCGGTCGGGCAGGCCGCCTCGCAGAGCATGCAGCCGATGCACCGCTCCAGCCCGTTCTCGTATCGCCGGAGCTCGTGCCGCGCGCGGAAGCGCGGGTAAATCGGCATCGGCTGCTCCGGGTACTGGTAGGTCACCGGGCCAAGAACCAGGTTCTTGAGCGTGATGCCGAAACCCCGAACGATTTCGGCCGCGCCCTTGAAAGAATCAATAACAGCCATTAAGACACCTCACACCAAAGTCACTGTCACGCAAGCGTGACGATGACCGCCGTGATGGCGAGGTAGATCAGCGACACGGGAAACAACCAGGTCCAGCAGAATTTAAGCAACTGATCGTACCGGGGCCGGGGCACGCTGGCGCTCGCCCAGATGAACAGGAAGATCAACGCGATGATCTTGCCGGCGAAGTAGAGCGGACCCAAAATCGGGACCTGCTCGACGAACGGGCCGCGCCAACCGCCGAAGAAGACCGAAACGGCGACACCGCACGCGCCGATGATGTGCAGGTACTCGGTCATGTAGAAGAGCGCGAACTTGATGCTGCCGTACTCGGTCTGGAAGCCGGCAACCAACTCGTTCTCCGTCTCCGGGAAGTCGAACGGCTTGCGGCTCGTCTCCGCCAGCATGGTGATGAAGAAGAACGGGAACGCGATCCAGATCCACAGCCACAGCCACCAGGGGCGGTCCATTTGGACGATCTGGTTCAGGCTCAGCGTGCCGAAACCGTCCGCGGTGCCGAGCGTGGTGGTGAGCAGCAGGGCGATGAGCAGGATGCCCATCGGCAGCTCGTAAGACAGCATCTGCGCGCTGGTGCGCAGCGCGCCGAGCAGCGAATACTTGTTATTGCTCGCCCAACCGCCGAGGATGACGCCGTACACGCCCACGCTGGCAACTGCGAGCACCCACAGGAAGCCGATGTTGACGTCGGCCACCTGAAGCGAGATGGTCTGGCCGAACAAGGTGATGCCGGGGCCGACCGGCACGACGGCGAAGATCAACAGCGCAGGCGCGATGGCGAGCGCGGGAGCAATGACGTAGAGCAGTTTGTCGGCGCGCGCGGGGATGATTTCTTCCTTGAAGATCATCTTGAGCGCGTCCGCGATGGGGTGGCCCAAACCGAACGGCCACGCGCGGTTCGGGCCGAGCCGCAACTGGAAGCGGCCGATCAGCTTGCGCTCCAGCCAGGTCGCGTACGCGAACCCGGTGAGCAGGACCACGACGAGGATCACGGACTTGATCCCCGGAATCAGGACGAGGTTAATCCAATCCATGCCGCTACTCCAGCGCAGCGTACGCGCGCGAGATGGTGACGGATACAGGCTCCCCGCGGCCCGCGCCCAGCGTCTCCGCCGGCTGGCCGGTCAGGCCGTAGGGCATCCAGGCAGTGCCGGGCTGCACGCGGTCGTCGGCGTGGAGCACGGCGGTCACGCTGCCCCGAGCCGAAGTGACCGTGACGCCGTGACCTTCCGGCACGCCCAGTGACGCAAGGTCCGTCGGGTTGACTGCAACGAACGATCCCGGAATCAGGTTTTGCAGTTGCGCGGCCGAGTGCTGCATGAGCGCGCCGCCGTCCCACAGCACGGGGCCGCTGACGAGCAACAAGCGCCCCGCTTCCGCGGCGGGCAGGGGCTGCGCATCGACCGGCTCAATCCGTCGCGCAGGCCGCGCAAGCGCGGTCGCAGGCCACTGCTGGCCCTGGTCGCCGAGGCTTTCCCACCGCATTCCGGCGTAGATCGGCGCAGCCTTGCTGATTTCGTCGAGCACCGTGTGCGCATCCGGATAGTTCCACGGCTTCGGCGCGGGCGCGCCCTTGGACTCAGCGCGAGCGCGCTTCTTGCGCTTCCACTCGGGGACCGCATCGGAGGCCGCGACCGGCGCCTGCGACGCGATCCAGCGTTCCGCGAGGCGAGCTAGGATGGCCCAACCGGGCAGGCAGCCCTCGATGGAGTCGATGCCGTCCGGCGCCCGCTGAACGCGGCGCTCGAGGTTGGTGAACGTCCCCTCGGACTCGGCCCAGGACGTTGCGGGCAACACGACATGCGCCAGCTTCGCCGTCTCGGTCAGGAAGAGATCCTGGACAACCAGGAATTCGATCCCCTTCAGCGCTTCAGCTGCTGCGGAACCGGCGGCCGGGTCCGCTTCCATCACATACAGCGCGCGCACCTTGCCGTCGACCATGTCCTGATACGACATGCCCGGCTCAGCCGGCGGCTGAACACCCCACAGCTTACCCAACCGATCGCGGGCGCCGGCGTCAGAAACGGGCGCATGGCCCGGCAGCGCGTTAGCCACGACGCCCACGTCGCGCAGGCCCTGCCCGTTGGCTTCGTGGCCCACGTAGGCCAACTTATCACCCTGGCCGAGCGCGACGGCGAGGTTGCTCAGGGCGGTCACGGTCAGCCGGCCGCGCGGGCCGCGCGCCGCGTCAGGCCCGTAGATGAACAGCGGCGACTTCGCGCCCGCAAGTATGTCCGCGGCCGCGTCGATGTCGGAGCGAGCGACACGGGTCATCGCGACCGCCGGGCCTTGCTGCGGGCGCGCGCCGCGTTCCTGCTTCTGCTGCGCACCCGCAGCGGCCGCTTTGCGCGCCTGGGCGGCAGCCGCAAGCTCGTTGAGCGCCAGCGCCTCGTCGCCCGGCCGGACCGGAATGTATGCGCCGGGGGCGGTACGCGGATCGCTGACGTAGCGCGCGGCCTCGATGCGCCGCGGGTTGATAATGACCAGGCGCGCGCCCTTGCGGCGCACCGCGCGCTTAATATGCAGGTCGAGCACGGGCGTGGCCTCGCTCGGGTCGAACCCGACCAGGACGATCACGTCGCTCTTCGCAATGTCGGTGATGGCCGGCATACCCGTCCGACGCACTGGCGGAAGAACTTTTGCAGCAAGTAGCCCGACTCATTCGAGACGCGACCGGCCGCGATGCCGCCCACAGCATTGGGGCCATGCTGCTCCGCGATATGCTCGAACGCATCCACGACGCGCGCGACCGCTTCGTCCCACGTCGCGGGCCGCAATTCGCCGTTCTCGCGAATAAGGGGCGTGGTCAGGCGCTGGGGGTGGTCGACGTGCTGATGAAGGAACCGCCCCTTGTCGCAGATCCACTCGTCGTTGACGGCCATGTTTTCGCGCGCCACGACGCGCCGCAGCGTGTGCA
>JALOOB010000472.1 GCA_025454635.1 Anaerolineae bacterium | reverse complement strand
CGCTCCGTGGCCGCCCGCTTCGCCGGCATCGCCCGCGGCGTGCTCACGAATTTCAGCATCCGCTGTTCCGCCATCCCGACCTCCGCCGCCCCAATCTCCCTCACCCCTTGCTTACGGCAAGCCCGGGCGCAATAAAAGTCACAATAGCTGACATATTTTCGAAGGATCGATGATTCCTGGGTCCTGGGTGACGAAACTTTCCGGAAAGTAGGTCCGGTCCGGACCCATAGCTTGCGCTATCGCCGGACAAGTCTGCCCGCTATGGTCCGATCGCACCGATTCGCCCGCCCGCGAGCCCCAATGTCACTGTTCCACCTGTTCGTTCTCGCCGTGGTGCAGGGCATCACCGAGTTCCTCCCAATCTCGTCATCGGGTCACCTGATCCTGCTGCCGATGGCCCTCGACATGCCCGATCAGGGGCTGGCACTCGATGTGGCGGTGCATGTGGGCACGCTCGCGGCCGTGATGATCTTTTTCCGCCGGGAGATCGCGCGGCTCGTGGCAGGCGCGCGCGATCTTGCCGGCGGACGGGTGCGTACTGCCGATGCGCGGCTCTTTGTGTTGCTGGCGATAGCCACGGTGCCCGTCGTCCTTGCGGGCCTCGTCTTCAAGCTGACCGGGCTCGCGGATGCGATGCGCTCGATTGCCGTGATCGGCTGGACGATGATCCTGTTCGGGCTTCTGCTCTACTGGGCCGATCAGCGTGGCGCGACCACCCGGCGCTTGGACGACTGGTCGTTGCGCGACGCGATGGTCATGGGGCTCTTGCAAGCGCTGGCGCTGGTTCCGGGAACATCGCGCTCCGGCATCACCATAACGGCTAGCCGTTTTCTCGGTTTCGATCGGGGCGAGGGTGCCCGCATCTCGATGCTGATGTCGGTGCCGACGATCATCGCGTCGGGCCTCCTCCTCGGCATTGAGACCGTTGGCGAGGCAAACTGGGAGACGCTGCGATACGGCGCGATCGGCGCCGCCCTGGCTTTCGTGTCCGCCTACGCCGCTCTTGCCGTCATGATGCGACTCCTGCGCAGCGTGAGTTTCACGCCCTACGTCATCTACCGCGTCGTTCTCGGCCTGATCCTTCTGGGGATCGCCTACTTCTGACGCAGGTTCTCTGCCGAGGAAATCATCGCCGCGTACTGCCCACTGCTTCGATAGCAGTAGAGGTAGCTCTCGAGTACCGTATCCATGGCCGTTGGCACGATGCCGAGCGCCGAGAAGCCGCGTGCGTCTGCGGCAACGACGTTGTCCCGGGCAAGGAGCCGCACCTGGTCACGGGTTATCAGGGTGTTGGTGAATATCCCGAAGGTCGCCCGCTGCAGAAAGTCGAGCGCCCATCCCTGAGCGCGGGCAATCGGAAGAGGCACCGTCGCGATCAGGCGGCGGCGACCGATGATCCGCAGCATCCGCTGCAGGAGCTCGCGGAACGTCGCGACTTCCGGCCCGCCGAGCTCGTAGATCCCCGCAGGCACCCCCTCGATCACCGCTTTGGCCGCGGCGGCGGCGACATCATCGACATAGACCGGCTGGAAGCGCGTCTCGGGCCCAACGACGGGGATGACCGGCGAGAGCCGCGCCATCGCCGCAAAACGGTTGAAGAACTCGTCCTCGACGCCGAAGACGATGGACGGGCGCAGAATGACCGCCGCGGGAAACGCTGCGCGCACTGCGGCCTCGCCTGCAGCCTTGGACCGGGCATAGACGCTGTCGCTCTCAGGATCGGCGCCGATCGCAGACACGTGGACGAACCGTCGGACCCGCTCGTGCGCCGCGACCCGTGCGATACGTCCCGCACCCTCGGTCTGGACGCTGTCGAACCTCTGCGGGCCAGCTTCGACGAGAATGCCGACACAATTGATCACGGCGTCGGCTCCGGCGATCGCCCGGCGGGTGGAGGCATCGTCGCGAATGTTGGCCTGGATCGGTTCGACCTGGCCGACCGCGCCGTACGTCCGCACGAACAGGGCTTCGTTTGGCCGGCGCACTGCCACCCGAACGCGCCAGCCGGCGCGCGCCATCCGCTGCGTGACGTAGCGACCTATGAAGCCTGAGCCGCCGAAGACCGTGACGATGGGGGCGGGGCTTGGCATGGACGATTCTCCCGGATCCGGACGCTTCCTGAGGTAGCTTCATCGCGGACGAGGAACAAGTTTCATGTCCCGAACGGGTGGCGCGAGCGTTCGCGCGGCGTGACATCCGCGTGTCATCCCGGCGGTTTACCATCACCTTGCTTGAGACGAGAAGCCGCATGGACTACATTGAATTTGCCTGCGCCGGGCAGGATCGGCGCGTATTCCGTGGAGGATCCGACCTGAGTAATCCCATGTCCGCGGCCTCGGCCGCAGCCCCGTCGGGCGCAAGTCCGTCCGTAATCGGGGCGCAAGGCGGCAGCTCCCTGCTGTCGGCAGTCCTCGCCTCTCTTGAAGACGACAAGGCCGAGGACATCGTCACCATTCCCCTCGCTGGCAAGTCAGAGATGGCCGACTACATCGTGGTCGCCAGCGGCCGGTCTTCCCGACAGGTTTCCTCCATAGCCGAAAAGCTCGCCGACCGCCTCAAGGCGGGTTGCGGGCTGATCGTGCGGATGGAAGGCAAGGA
>JALOOB010000471.1 GCA_025454635.1 Anaerolineae bacterium | reverse complement strand
TCCTGGCTCTCGCCAAAGCCCCACATATCGATTAGCCGCACTTTTCCCGCGAAGTCCGGCTGCGGCAGCTCGCGGCACCAGCCCAGCCCGCCCGAACCCACATAGGCGTCGTCGTTATTCAGCGTGAGCAGCCCTTGCGCTTCGAGCGACTCAATGAACGCAAGTGTGCCGTCTCGCATGATGCTCATGAAGCGGTGGACGAACTCAGGCTTCTCGACCAGGTCGAGCATCAGCCGCTCGAGCCCGCGCAGAAACGCCACCCGCATCGTCATGCCGAGCGTCCACCACCAACTGGTGCGCAAGCGGACCGTCAGCAGACCGTCGAACACGTCGCTCGCCAGCGCCTTGATTTCGTTGGTGGCCTGCCAGTCCACGCGCACCGACGGAAAACGCAGCCGGTCAAGGTCCGCGTCAGTCGCGACCGTCGTCCCCCACCGGTACGAGCCGCCCTCCCCGCCCATGATCAGCTTCTCGCGCAGCCCCCAGTCGTCGAGGCCGCCCTCGTGGACATGAAAGACGTTGAAGCACGGCGCGACCGTGTAGTCGTCGCCCATTTGCTCGCCCCAGAAGATCTCCTTGCGCAGGTGCATCTCCCAGCGCCGAGCCAGTGGAGTGCGCGTGACCAGGTCGCCTTCGCGGATGATCTCGTTCCAGCCGTTCTCCGGGTCGCAGAAAATGACCGGCCGCGTCGGCTGGAGCGCGTTGTGCCGCGTCCACAGGTCGCGCTTCTCCGCCTCAACCGGCCTGGCGGCCAACTCCGCAACGCGCGCGGCCAGGCCGCGCAGCGCAGCCTTCTCATCCTTCGAAATGCGCCACGTCGCAGGGTCGCGCAGCGCCGCAATCACGTCCGCGTCCAGCCGCGTCTGCAGGGTGGCAACGTCGGTCTTGGGGGTGTCGTGCGCTTGAACAAATTCTTCTTTCACGGCAATTCCACCTCTAATTGTGGTGTGGAGGCGCGGTCGAGGCGCGGACGATCAGGTGAGTCGGAATCTCGATGCTCAGTGCCGGCGGCGTTTGCCCGTTGAGCAGTTCGATCAGCATCTGGGTTGCGGCCGCCGCAAGATCGTAAATGGGCTGGCAGACCGTCGTCAGCGCGGGCCAAACCTGCCGCGCAAGCGGGATGTCGTCAAATCCCGCGACGGAAACGTCTTCAGGGAGCAGCAGGCCCGCTTCGCGCACGGCAACGCACGCTCCTGCCGCCATCTCGTCGTTATTGCAAAAGATCACAGTCGGCGGCTCGCGCATCCCCAGAAGCGAGCAGGCGGCT
The DNA here is from genome assembly GCA_025454635.1 of Anaerolineae bacterium. Lineage (GTDB taxonomy): Bacteria > Chloroflexota > Anaerolineae > CG2-30-64-16 > CG2-30-64-16 > JALOOB01. Next base: position 1,334 of record JALOOB010000471.1, on the reverse strand, counting down.
TCCCGGCCCGCCTCAAATTGGTCGTCGCCCTGCCGCACCAGGTCCGGGTCGTACCTGAGTCCCGCCGTAGCGAGCGCGTCCCGGTAGCCGTCGTGGCGATCTGCGCCGGCTTTCTGGTCTGCCGGCCCGCGCACATAGCCGATGCGCGTGTGACCGAGTTGCAGCAGGTACTCCGTCATCTCTCGCGCTCCCGCCCGGTCGGTTGCGGCGACATACGGCCACTCGCGTTCGCGCTCCCACGGCGTCATGCGCACGAACGGCACGCCCATCGCTTCGAGGTTCTCCAGCAGTTGCGTCGCGTTGTCAGCGGGCGGCGTAAAGACAAAGCCGTCCACCAACCGCTGTGATGCCTGCGCCAAGATTTCGCGCGCATCCAGCGACCGCGCCACGTCGCACGGGTGCATGAGCGTGCTGTACCCGTGCGCGCGGGTTGTATCGAGCACCCCGCGCTGCGCGTCGAGGATGTAATGCCAGCTGGCGTTATGGAACAGGAGGCCGATGGTGAACGCCTGCCCTTTGGCAAGCCGTTTGGCCGAGAGGTTGGCGACGAAGCCTAGCTCGTTGATCGCCGCGAGCACTTTCGCCCGCGTGTCCTCGCGAACGTACGGCTCGTCGTTTAGCACGCGCGAGACGGTCTTGATGGACACACCGGCGTTTTGCGCTACGTCGCGAATGGTGGGACGCATGCCTACTCCCACGTCAGAGCCTGTTGTGATCCGGGACGGTGACACCGGTGTCAAAAACGTCGAAGATGAACGGAAGCGGGCGCCCCCTAGAATAAGATACCGGTGTCAGAAATGACAATAGCACGGTGGCGCGGGGCTGTCAATAGTGAAAGCGCGTACGAGAACATTCTTTAAGCTAAAGCGTCGGAACGAGTTAGCCGTTCATTCGCTTCACAGTCGCCTACGACATCCACGCGCAGCGCGCCTGCGCGGGCCGGAGCGGCGAACAGGTCATGCGTAAAAATCTGGGGAAGGCGACGGCGGGGTGATGGTGGTGGACAAGGACGGGAACATCGCTGGCGTGTTCGATACGGACGGGACGCTCCGCGGCTGCGCGAACTTGACGGGGCGCCGCGAGGTGGGCACGTTTCAGGCTGGGGGCGAATGTAGCGGAGCATCCTTCGACTGCGCTTCCTTCGGTCGCTCCGCTCAGGATGCTGCTTCTGCCCCCAACCTGAAACGCACCCGCGCGTGGGCGCCCTCTAAGCGCTCTGCCACAGAGGTCGCAGAGATCACAGAGCGCCTTGAGCGAGCCAAAGGGACTCTGCGCCCTCCGTGATCTCTGTGGCAAGGAAAATCGCGCTTGCTGCTACGCGACTACTTCCCGAG
>JALOOB010000470.1 GCA_025454635.1 Anaerolineae bacterium | reverse complement strand
GCGCTGCCATTCCTGGCCCTCCTGCGCCTCACTGCGCAACCCGTCGATTTCCGAGTGGTACTTGAGAATGTGGCTGAGCGCGCCGCGCGTCTGCGCATGGTTCAGCAGAGCGAGCGTCTCGTCAAAGCGCTGCGCCGCAAGACTTGCGCGGGCCTTTGCGAGCGTCTCCCGGAGTTCCTCGTCGAGGCTCTTCTGCTCAACCGCACGCGCCCAGCCCTGAGTGGCGAGCGGATGGTCGGGATGACCGGCAAGCACGGCCTCGAAGAGCGCGATGGCATCGTCCCAGCGGTAGTGGCTGAAATGGGCCTCGGCCTGCGCAAGCCGCGCTATGACTTCGCTCTCTTTCATCAATTCCCCATTAGATTAAAGATTGAGAATTGAACATTGAAGATGAGTTCCGCCTTCCATCTTCGATTCTTAATCTTCAATCGTCGATTCCAGGTACGCCACCCGCCCGTTTGCCAACCCGGCGGCGATGTGGCCGCTCTCCGCGAACGCAACGGACAGGGCGCCGACGCGCCAGAGCTCGCCCGCGTTCGTGCCAGCGATCAGGACTGACTGGCCCGGTGCGCTAGCGAGCGCGGTGATCGCCGTGCCCGCCGGCGCGGAGAGCGTCCATGCAACGGCTTGCAGCGCGGCGTCGAAGCCGACAAGCCGGTAACAGGCGCCGTCAGGCTCGTTATCAAGAATCACGGCGGCCACGCCGAGGGGCGCGGGCAGGCTCGTGAGCAGGGTCACGCGACCCGGGACGCGAATGGAGCAGACGGGTTTGCCGACCGCAGCATCGATCGCGACGATTTCCGCTTGCCGGTCGGAATCCGGCCCGCCCAGCGCGGTGGCGTAGACGGTCTGCCCGTCCCCGCTGATGGCGGCGTGCCAGGTGCGGCGGGGCGCGCCCAGCCCTTCGCGTGGGCCGAGGCGCCAGAGCAACTGTCCGCACGCATCGAGCGCAGTGAGGCCGAGCGCGTGGTGGCCGAGGGCGATCAGGCCGCCTTCGCCGGCTGCGGGCGCGAAGTCGAGGCTGTACAGGTCGTCGCGCTGCTCCCAGATGCCGACTGCAGCCACGCGCATCAGGCCGCCGCCAGGCTCGCTTTCAGACCGCTCAAACTTAAGCCTGAACAGTCGACCGGCGCGCTCCATCGCGAGGCCGGCGGCGAGGTCAGGCGACAGGGCGACCGCGTTGAATGCCGCGCCATGATGGCCCAGCCGGTACTTAACATTCCCGCGGCGGTCGACGAGACGCAGACCCTGCTCGGCGCCGATGAGCAGGTGCTCACCGTCGCCGGAGAGGGCAACGGCGTGCGCCGCGCCGGCGACGCGATGGAAGCGGGTTAGACGCAAGTGCATGTCGATCAATCACAGAACCGAGATGGCAGATTGAAGATTGAAGATGATAGATTGAAGATGGGGTGGGGAAGCCCGGCCGCCGATCTTTAATCTTTCAATCTTCAATCTGCGATTACCGCTCACATGGCGCGCTTGATTAGCTGGTTGAGCGAGGCCATTTCCTCGCACAGGATCAGGTGCATGACCGTGCCCAGGTCGCGGATGCGCGGGTCGGGGTTGGCCTTGAAGCCGGCGAGGCGACCCCCGATATACCCGCGCAGGCGCTCCATGCGGCGCTCGGCGTTGAGCGCGCGATGCGCCTCCCCATGCGTCCCGTTGCCGCTGTCGTTGGGTCCAGGGCCAAGCGCGGCGGTGGCTTCGTTGATGGCGCGATACAGCTCGGCCAGCTTTAGCGTGAATGGCCGCTCGATGCCCGCAAGGGGCACGCCGCGGCGGCTCAGCTCGCCCTGCACGCGCGCGACGAGGTCGGGGTGGAACCCCGGCGGCTCGGTCATTTTTAGCGCAAGATTCTGCAGCGCGTTGAGATGCAGCAGCGCGCTGCGGCTATCGGGCGGCAGCGTCATGAACGCGGGATCGAGCTCGCGCACAATGCGGCTCTGGCTGAGCGGCACGACGCGGCTGCCACCATTGGCTCCCAGGCGCAGCCACAACTCGGTCGACTCCTGGCCGGTCGACGGGTCGAGAAACAGGTCCTCAAACACGAGGCCGTAGGCCGCGGCGAGTGTATACGCGCGCACCTTGTCTGGGTTGCCCATGGCGATGACCAGCTCGGGCGACAACATGCGCTGCTGGTTGGTCGTCTCGCCAAGGGTCGGGATCTGCTGCTCCAACTCCGTCGCGTACTGCTCCTCGGGTAGGACGTGGATGCTCTCCCGGCCGCGGTTGACCTTGCTGCGGTATTCGGGCTCGCAGTGGATAAACGGCTCGACGGCCGCGAGGTTTACGCCGCGGCTGATTTCGAGGATGGCGCAGGCGACGAGGCTCTCGGCGGAGGCGTCGACGTTGAAGCCCTGGTTGCGGAGCGTCTCGCGGGTGTTGGCGAGGAAGTGGCGTGCGGCGTCGTCGCGCGCACCCTCCAGGTTGAACGAGACGTAGCGCTCGACGAAGGGCGCGAGGTCGTTGCGCGCCGGGTTGTAGCGCAGGAACGGCTCCTCGACCTGCAAGGCGCGGTTCGAGAACTCGGCGTGGTTCGGGAACTCGCTCAACAGCCGCTCGGCCACGGTGACGTTGCGGCGGACGACCTGGAACAGGTCCTTGATGCCGGCCAGCCACGTCGCGGCGATCTGCTCCGCGCCGTTCGCCTGGTCACCCCAAGTCGACACGATCTTGTAGTCGAGCGGGCGCAACTCGGCGAGGCGTTGCCACTCCAGCCCCTTCTGCTCACCCACCTGCCCCATGACGCGCGAGGCGATGGCGGGCAGATGGTCGGGATGCCGGTACAACTCGTCCTCGAACTGCGGGTTCGTCAGGTAGTTGCGGACGCGCACGCGCTTCTCCGCGCGGTTGGCCTCGTGCCCGCGGATGCGCGCCTGCACGATGCGGTCGACGTCGCCGAGGGTCAGCTCCCAGTTCTCCAACTCGTTGAGCGCGACGTCGAGCACGCTGCGCTGGCCGTCGCGGTCGCGCTCGGCTGCGCCAAGCGAGTCGAGCGTGTCCATGACCGTGCGGTAGATGCGCTGGTGTAGCGTGAGGTCCATGCGCTCCTGAAACTGCCCGGCGAATGCCTCCTGCGCCTGGCGGGGGCGGGTCCACAGCGGCGGCATGTAGCG
>JALOOB010000469.1 GCA_025454635.1 Anaerolineae bacterium | reverse complement strand
CTCGTGTCGGAGCGCGTCGAGGACAGCCGCATCGTCGGGCCGTACCGGGTGGAGACCACGAGCAACAGCACGACGTTGGTTCGGATGAGCGACGGCAAGGCGTTCAAGGTGCCGGCGCAAGGGCGCAACGTGCAGTTTTCGCCCGACTTCACGCGCATTGCGTGGAGCATCAGCAACGACAACGCCAACCCGGAGCAGCAAGTCGCGGCCATCTGGACGGCGAACGTCGACGGCAGCAACGCGAAGCGCGTCGCGCAGTTGCGTCGCGGGGGCGTGGGCGGGTGGATCGGCAACGACGCGCTGCTCGTGAACGGGCAGGAGAACAAGGCGGGCGGCGAGCAGATCCTGTGGGCGCTGAACCTGGCGGACGGCAAGCTGCGCGAGCTGGCCCGGGCGGAACGCTTGCGGAGCGCGCTGCTCTCCCCCACGGGGCGCTGGGTGGCCTACTACACGACCTTCGGCGAGGACGCGCAGAACGGGCTGTGGCTGGTGGACACGGAAGGCGGGAAGCCGCGGCCGCTGCCGAAAGAGGCTTTCGGCGCGTACCAGTGGCGGGCCGGTGAGGACGGCGACCGGCTCGTGATCGTGCCGTTCCGGCCGGGCGCAAAATATCACGAGTTCTGGCAGCTCGACCCGGAGTCGCTGGCGTTCAGCCAGTTGACGAAGGGCGACGAAACGCCGGTCAAAATTGCGAATGGCGATTGGCGCGTCTCGCCCGATGGGCGTTATGTAGCATATGTGGAGAGCGAAGACCGGAATATCTGGGCGGTAGAGCTGCCTTAGGGGTCAATTAACGGGGCTTATCGCCGCTATTTCGGGCGATAAACCCCGTTAACTATGACGTTACAGCCCCGCGCCCTCCTGGAAGCCCTCGACCAGCCCCTCGACGCCTTGCTTCTTCGGCCGGTTGATGAGCGACGCGGCGGTGATCAGCCCCTCGACGAGGCCCATCGCCACGAGGATCGGCGCAACACGCGGCCTCGCCTCGGTGAACATGACAGGCGCGGCGACTGTGGCGGTTGCCAGCGCGGTGTCGAGCGCGAGATGCCCCTTGTACGGGAGCACCTTGACCAGACCCAACTCGTACTTCGTAAACACGCTGTAAAGCGCGTGGAACGCGGCCACGAACGTAAACATCGTGACCAGGCGCTTCGGGAATTTGAGCAGCCGCGGCAGCGCGAATATGAGCGGCGCGGCAACGTAGTCGATGACGCCGTGCGTCTTGCTGGAAATCAGTTTCATTTAGCCTCCCCTCGAAAGTCAATGGTTGTTGAGGGAACGATGAGGGGGAAGGGAGGGTTCCGCGCGCTGCGCCTGAGCTTCGCTCGGGGTCGAGACCTGCCAGGCGCAGGGCTTACCGCAGGGTCATCGGCAAATACTGCCACGCGACCGGCGTAATCGGAACGCGCGTCGCCGTTGGCGTGGGGGTGAGAGTCGGCGGCGCAGGTGGGGCGATCACCGCTACGATGCCTTCGAGCGCGTTCGCGTCGATGTTAAGCGTGGCGCCGCCCCATGTCTCGTTATGGCCGCCCGTGTATTGCCGCAGGCGCTGCCCGCTCACCCACAGATCATTGGAGAGCGAGTAGACGTTCCACACCGACGCGCCGGGATTGTACTCGTCGTAGATCCAGTGCGCAGCCCAGATGGCATCGGGCGCGGGCGAGAGGTTGGCGAGCAGCCGGAGCGTGGAGCCCGTGCCGTACACGCCAGCGAGGTTCCCGCGGCCGTGCAGCGCGCTCACCCAGCCGGTCACGAATGCCTGCACTGCGGTGTTACAGCCTGCATCGCTCGTGTTGTAATACTCCATGTCGTAGTAGACAATGCTCCCCGTGCCGTCGCCCTCGGTGAGTCCGAGCCGCGCGGCGGTGTCGGCCGCGGCGTGTCCCTCTGCCCAGCCCTGGCTCTGCGCGACAGCCGGGTCACGGCTGATGCCGCCCTTGTTGCCCCCATAACAGGGCGACTGCGGGCCGACCCAGGTGGGAATGAACGTCCAGCCCATGGATGCGATGCTGCGGATGTAATCCGCGTTCAGCGCGCGATTCCCGCACGCGCGCTTCGAGCCGCCGATGTAAAGGTTGCTGGCGCTGTATGGGCTGTTGGCGCGCCACGTGGAGAATTCGCCCAACGTAGCCACCTCGCACTTGTCGAACCCTTGCCCACCCGCAACCATCGTGCGGCTGCTCATGGCGGCGGCGCTTGCGGCGGTTTGCGCCACGGAGTACTCGCGTTCACTCACGATGGCGGCGGGGAGCGGAACACTCCGCCACGTCTGCCCGCCGTCTGACGTCTCGCTCAGCGTGACCGTCTGCCGGCACACGCGCGTTGCCCCGCTGCCTGAGCAATCGCCGGTGCGGTCGAGCCGCCAGCCGGAGAGGGCGTCGGCGAACCGAGCGTCTTCTGCCGGCGCGTCCATCGCAGCGTCTTCCAGCAACCACCCGGTCCCGCCGTCCACCGTGCGCCAGGCGGACCACCGTTCGAAGTTGCTGCTGGACAGGTGGCGAACGCGCAGGATGCCGTCAGTTGCCGACGAAAAGTCAAGTGTCATGCGCCCAATGGTCGGGTCGGGAACGTCGGCCTCAAACAGCGACAGGTCCCGAATCCTCCAAGTCGCGCCCCAGTC
>JALOOB010000468.1 GCA_025454635.1 Anaerolineae bacterium | reverse complement strand
CCCTCCGGGACGCGCGGACGCAACACAGCGGGGTCAACTTCGTAATTGACGATCAGCAGGTGCCGCCACTCGGCGCGCAGGAAGGTCCTAGGCATCGTCCGCATCGCTCCCGCTTCTTGCTGGGTGCCGACCACGAATGGGGCGACTACGTCGCCCTCACGAATACACGAATCGTCAACAGCTGCGCGCTGCACTTCGTGTATTCGGTCGAGATTCGGGGTTAGCCCCGCATCTCGACCCGCCAAATTGGCGCGCTGTCAGGCATATGGTATCTTGGCTGTTGGCCACTTCAGCACCTCTCGTGACCCGCTCCACCACTCGATCCGTCCATCACTCGAAGGAGTCCGGCATGCCCGGTCTTGTCAAAGACGCAACCGGCAACCAGCTCACTTACCGCATCATCGGCGCCGCTATGGAAGTTCACAACGATCTCGGTCCAGGCTACAAAGAGGAAGTATACGAGCGAGCCCTTGCGTCCAGATTGCGAGAACTCGAAATCCCGGCTTCCTCGCAGCATGCCGTTGACGTTGAGAGCGAAGGCCATATTCTTGCGACTTTCTACCTCGATCTCTTCGTGGCCGAGACCGTTGTCGTGGAGATCAAGGCCTTTCCCCACTTGCTCACGAACGATGAACTGGGCCAGGTGATCAACTACCTGAAAGCGACGCAAGCGCCCGTCGGCTTGCTCCTCAACTTCGGTCGCCGGCGCCTCGATTATCGACGTGTCTTTCCCGGCCGGCAGGGCGGGCAAGAACTCCCTGAACGGCTCGGCAGGGACAACGTGAAGAAACGCCTGGCTCACGGAGGCTAGTCTGCCGCCCAGTTATCGTCTCGCGTCGACTCCATGCATCTCGGCGAGAACTCGCCGCCATTCGTGTATTCGCGCCCGGGCGACAGAGTCGCCCGGATTCGTGGTCGGCGGGATCGTGTGATTGCGGAGGGATTCGTCTATTTAATTTATGCGACCAACCGCTCGACTAACCCCGCCGCGTCCGCCTCTGCCCTGTCCACCCAGCGGATCGCCCGATCATCCAGCCTGAACCAGTTATACTGCTGCTGCGTGAACCGCCGCGTCCCCCTCTTAATCAGCCCAATCGCCTCGTCCAAGGAAACCTCGCCGTCGAAATACTGCCCGATCTGCCGGTAGCCCAACCCGCTCATCGCGGGAAGCTCCCACCCATAGCCGCGCGCGACCAGCCCTGCCACCTCGTCCACGAGCCCTGCAGCCACCATGGCGTCGACCCGCCGGTCGATCCGCTCATAGAGCGCCGCGCGCTCGCGCGTCACCCCGATTTGCGTCACCCGGTACGGCGGCGGCGTCTTCCGCTGCAGCTCACTGATCGGCTGGCCGGTCGTGAGGCAAACCTCCAGCGCGCGGATCACCCGGCGCACGTTGCGGTGATCGATCTTTGCGGCTGCGACGGGATCAAGCTCCGCCAACCGCCCGTGCAGCGCCTCCGACCCGCGCTCGTCGGCGACGCGTTCCAGTTCGGCGCGCAACTCGGGCTGCGGCGCGACTTCCGGGATGCGCCACCCGTCCACCACCGCGGCCACGTACTGCCCCGTCCCGCCCACCAACAGCGGCAGCTTGCCGCGGGCGGCAATTTCCTCGATGGCCCGGTAGGCGAGCGCCTGGTACTCGGCCAAGGTCAACACCTGGTCCGGGTCAACCACGTCGATCAGGTGATGCGGGATACGCGCCCGTTCCTCTGGCGTCGCCTTTGCCGTGCCGATGTCCATGTAGCGGTAGATCTGCCGCGAGTCTGCGGACACAATCTCGCCGTCAAGTCTTCCGGCGAGCTCGATGCTCAGCGCGGTCTTCCCCGCCGCGGTCGGCCCCACGATGGTGACCAGCCGCAGCCCGCGCGTCAACGCCCGCGCGCTATCCACTGACGGCATCCTCGTAACGCGCATACCGCGCCACTGCATCCCGCGCGTCCAGCTCGATTGCCACCACGTCCGCGCGCCACAGCCCGTCCCACCGCATTGCGAACAGGTACTCCTCGGCCATGCGCGCCAGCTGGAGCTGCTTCTTCGCCGTCACCGATTCCTCGGGCCGGCCCGCCGCGGGATCGCCGCCTGCTTTCGCCCGCCGCGCGCGCACCTCCACAAACACGAGCCACTCGCCGTCACGAGCTATTATGTCGATCTCTCCGCTGCGCGTCCGCCAGTTGCGCGCCACGATCTGCCACCCCTCCGCGGCCAGCCGCTCGGCCGCCGCGTCCTCGCCCAGCTGCCCCGTCCGCCGCCGCGCGCCCGTCATTCGACAGATTCCCCGTCCGCAAGGCTACTCTCGTCGAGCAGCATCGGCTCGCCATTCAGAGGCGCAAAGCTCATGCGGTGGATCGCGCACGGCCCCAGCCGCGCGATGGCCGCGCGATGGGCCAGCGTGGCGTATCCCTTGTGCTGCGCCAGGCCGTAGCCGGGGAAGGCCCCCTCCTGCTCGCGCATCCACCGGTCCCGCGTCACCTTCGCCACGATCGACGCGGCCGCGATGGACAGGGAGAGCGCGTCGCCGTGCGGGATGCCGCGCTGCGGGCAGGGATGCCGCGCTGCGGGCAGGTCAGGTCGGGCAGGGTCAGGAAGTCGAGCAGGAGATAATCGGGCGCGCAGCCGCTCGCGGCGAGCGCGTCCAGCGCCAGAGCCATCGCTCGCCGCGTTGCGGGTGCGATGCCCCACGCGTCGATGTCGCACGCCTCGCACCGCCCCACGCCCACCCCAACGGCCACCGCGAGGATCTCGCCGTACAGCGTCTCGCGCTGCTTCGCGGTCAGCGCCTTTGAGTCGTCGCACCGCCCCAGCAGCGAGCCCAGCGCGCCGGCGTCAGGCGGCAGAATCACCGCCGCGGCCACCACCGGCCCGGCCAGCGCCCCGCGCCCCACCTCGTCCACCCCGGCGACCGCGCGAAAGCCCTCGGCCCACAACGCAAGCTCGAACGTCAGGTTTGCGCGCTCCCGCATACGCTCCCTCAACACAATGTCACGAAGACACAAAGACACTACCTCACTCTGGTTCATGCTTCGCCCGCCGGTCACCTTCGCGCCACCGTGTCTTTGTGTCTTTGTGTTAGCGGTTCGTTTCCCTTAATGCAAAAAGGCGCAGGGATGATACCATCCCTGCGCCTCAATACCAACTGGTCGGGAGATTATGCAGCCCGCTCTTTCAGGCGAGCGGCCTTGCCCGTGCGCCCGCGAAGGAAGTACAGCCGCGCCCGGCGCACCTTCGCATGGCGGAGCACCTCGACCTTGTCCACCCGGGGGGACATGAAGAGGAACGTGCGCTCGACGCCCACGCCGTGCGACGCGATGCGCCGCACCGTGAAGTTCTTCTCCGCGCCGCCGCCACGCAGGCGGATCACCAAGCCCTGGAAGATCTGGACGCGTTCCTTTTCGCCTTCGACGATCAGCGTGTGCACCTTCACCGTGTCGCCCACGGCCAATTCCGGCATATCAGTTCGAGC
>JALOOB010000157.1 GCA_025454635.1 Anaerolineae bacterium | reverse complement strand
CACCGCGCGGTGATCCCCGTCCATGGGCAGCCCGACGCTCGACACGTTGACCAGCAGCCGGTCGCGCCACGTCCGCTGGAACGGCATATGCACGTGGCCGAACGCCAGGCACCGCCACGCCGGCACGCGGCCATCTTCGAGCAGCAGCTCGTCGAGGTCTGCCTCCGTCGCGCGGGGAAGAATCGGCTGGTCGAGGTCGCGCGGGTTTGCATGGACGATCAGGAGGTCCTGTCCGGCTGCGGGTGAAATCCGGTGGCTGAACGGCAAGGTTCGCAGATACGCCACGCGCTCCGGCCCGAGCTGCTGCGTCATCTCGTCCGGCGAGGCGCTGAAGTACGCGTCCGTATTGCCGCGAATGATGGTTACGCCGGTGGCGAGCAGCCGGTCGACCACCTCGCGCGGCCGCGGCCCCGACCAGACAAGGTCTCCCGCCACGACGATCTCGTCGAAGGGACCGTCCCTTTGAATGTCCTCCAGTACGGCATCCAGGGCCACGGCGTTCCCGTGGATATCGGAAAGAATCGCAATTCGCATCACTGCGTCTCCTCAACAACTTCGTTGAGCTGGCAGGCTCTGGGTAGCTTAACGATGAAAGTCATGTCTGGGGTTCAATGGTGAGCGCTTCATGCTTGAGCGCTCAAGCCTGCATGATCGCTGCGCCGATGGCGTTCGGGCCGGCGTGCGCGGCGAACGCCGGTCCAGCTTCGACCGTGATGACCTCGGCCGGGTGGATTCCCGACAGCGCGGCGATTCGCTCGGCAAGTTCAGCCGCGGCCTCGCAGCCGCGCGTGTACGCTGCCGCAAGGCTCGTGACGGGCAGCCGCTCGCGCACCTCTTGCTCCAGCCGCTCCAGCGCGCTCCGCGTGGACCGCGCCACGGCCACCAGTTTGAACTCCCCATTGTTCATTTCCAGCACAGGCTTCACCCGGAGCGTACGCGCCACCTTGTCGACGATCGGGATGATCCGGTCGAGCCGGCCGCCACGGCGCACCCATTCGAGCGTGTCGAGCACGAAAATGATCGAGGTCTTCTCGCGTACGCTCTCGATCGTCTTCTCGATGAACTCCGCGCTCTTGCCCGCAACCGCTTCCTTCGCCGCAACCAGCACCTGTAGCCCCATTCCGAGCGAGAACGAGCCGGTGTCGATGACGCGCACCTTCTCGCCGAAGTCCTGCGCAGCGAGCCACGCCGCGTTATAGGTGCCGCTGTGCTTGCCGGGCAGGGTCAAACACACCACGTCGTCGCCTTCGTTCACGATCCCCTGGAATACCTTATAGAAGGTGCCCGGCGCGGGCGAGGAAGTGCCCGGGCCCTGCGCCGACGACTTTGCCCGCTGCCAGAATTCGTCATTCGTCAGGTTGTCGCTCGAGATCATTTCCTCGCCGAAGCGGACAAAAACCGGAACGATGATAATGCCATATTGCTCGACAAGAGGGGCTGGCAAATCACAGCCGCTGTCGGCGACGATGCGAACGTTGGGCATTTCTCCTCCGATGAGGGCGCATTGTCCTGGATAAGCAGGCTAAACAGCGCGAACCGGAATGACTCGCGCGAACTATGATGCATTATAGCACCCCGCGCAGTAATCTCAATGCCGTGTGGCGCAAGTTGCGCGCATGCGTTACAATACGTTGACACAGGCGCTGGCGCGTTGGAGGCGCGGATGAGACCGAAGATTGAAGATGCGTGGTTCGGCAGCATCACAGTTGAAGGGCAAAGGTACGAGTACGATATCATCATTCGTCTGAGCGGTAAGGTGCGACGTCGCAACAAGCAGCTCTCAAAGGCGGTGTATGGCACTTCGCACACGTTGAGCCTGGCCGAGATTCAGGATCTGCACCGCAAGCGCGCGGAGCGGATCATTATCGGCGCCGGTTTCGAGGGCCAGGCGCACCTCTCCGACGAGGCGGCCCAGTATCTCGAAAAGAAGGGGTGCCGCGTCGACCTCTATCCGACCCCGGAAGCCATCGCCTGTTGGAACGAAGCGGAAGGCAAAGTCATCGCCCTGTTTCACCTCACCTGCTAGACCTGGAGAAACTGAATGCCCCTGGCAATCATCGCGCATGGCGGCGCGTGGGACATCCCCGGTGAACTGCACGCCGAACATCTGGACAGTTGCCGCGCCGCAGCCGCGGCGGGCTGGAACCTGCTCACCCGCGGCGAAACCGCGCTTGACGCAGTCGAGGCCGCGGTGCGGATCATGGAAGACCACGGCGTCTTTGACGCGGGCCGCGGCTCCCACCTGAACGCCGACGGCGTCGTCGAACTCGACGCCGGCATCATGGACGGCGCGACGCTCCAGGCCGGTGCAGTCGCGTCGGTCAAGCGCGTCGCGAACCCCATCACCCTGGCGCGCCGTGTGCTCCACGAGAGCCCGCACGTCTTCCTCGTCGGCGAAGGCGCCGAGCGGTTTGCGCAGGAGGCAGGGCTGCCGCTTTGCGAGCCGGAGGAGCTGGTTGTGCCGCGCGAGCGCGAGTTGTGGGAGCGCAAGCGCCGCGAGACGCAGGCGGCCCCGCCCGACGCGCTCTTCCGCGCATCGGACACGGTGGGCGCCATTGCGCTCGACGGCGAAGGCAACCTGGCGGTCGCCAATTCGACGGGCGGCACCTTCTTCAAGCACCCGGGCCGGGTCGGAGACACGCCCATCATCGGCTGCGGCCTGTACGCAGACAACACCCTCGGCGCCGCGGCCTGCACCGGCTGGGGCGAGCAGATCATGAAGACGGTCCTCGCGCGCACCACCGTTGACCAGATCGCCCTGCTTGGCAACCCCATGAGCGCGGCCAACGTCGCCATCGCCTACTTCAAACACCGCGTCGGCGGCCTCGGCGGCCTGATCTGCATGTCGCCGCGCGGGGAAGTGGGCTTCGCGCACAGCACGCCCTACCTCGCGCACGCCTACATGATCGAGGGCATGAGCGAGATCGCGACGGGGATGAAGGCGTGAGCGCGGGCGAGACGATGCCCTCCTCCGCTGTGGCAAGGCCCTCGCAGCGGGATGCGCTGTGGGCGATGCTGGCCATGCTGGCGACCATCGCGGTCGTCGACGTACTGGTGCGCGCGGAAGGCGTCATCGCCAACAACGCGTCCGAGTGGCCGTACAATCCCGCTGTCACGCGCATCGCAGGCATGGCCGTGACCCGGCTCCTCGAAGTGGCCGCGGTGCTCCTCGGCCTGGCATTGCTCTTCCGCGTCACGCGTTACGGTTCCTTTGGGGACCTCGGCATGGGGCGCGCAAAGCTCAAGTGGCTGCCCGTCGGCGTCGTCCTGCCGCTCGTCGCGCTGCCCGTCGCCGCGTTGATCGCCTACGGCCTGAGCTGGTTGCCCGTCACGCGTCTGCTCTTTCCCGGCCCGTGGCCGCTCTTCCTCGTCTTCGCCGCCTCGGTCCATGCCGCGGTCATCGAGGAAATCGGCTTCCGCGGCGTCCTGATGCAGGGCATCGAGCGGATGAGCAACAGGACCGTCGCGATCCTCGTCAGCGGCCTGTCGTTCGCCCTGTTGCACCTGCTCGCGCCGTTCGACCTGACCTGGCCGTGGTGGATCGTCGTGACCGCGGCCGGGCTCGGCTTCGGGTGGGCTTTCTATGCGTCAGGCCGCGCGCTCTGGCTGACCATCGGCCTGCACTTCGGCTTTGACTTCGGCGTGTTCCTCCTGCTCGGCCTGCCCGGCGAGACGCGCGGCTGGCTCCACTGGGCTGACAGCGGTCCCAACCCCGCGCTCTCCACGTCCGCCGGCGCGGTCATGCTGATCGGACTGCTCCTTACGGCAGCGCCCCTGCTGCTGATGTTACGAAGAAGGGGCGGCGGCACGCCGGGCGGCGGGACGCCGGGCGAGGTGACCGGGTGAGCGAGAAGCGCGTGCGAGTTGTGGTGCGGGGCCGGGTGCAGGGCGTCGGGTTCCGCGCCAACTGCCAGCGCGAAGCGCAGTCGGCCGGGCTGCGCGGGTGGGTGCGCAACGCCTGGGACGGCTCGGTCGAAGCCCTCTTCGAGGGCGACGCGGAAGCGGTCGACCGGCTGGTGCGCTGGTGCGGGGTCGGCCCGCGCATGGCGGAGGTCGAGACCGTCGACGTCTCGGAGTCCGGCGAAGCCGCGCCGTCCGGTCTGTTCCGAGTCCGTTGATGGCCGCCGCAGCGGTCGATCCTACGCCTGTCATCGTTGTGACCGACGGTGCGTGCAGCGGCAACCCCGGCCCCGGCGGATGGGCCGCAATCCTGCGCTACGGCGCGCAAGAGAAGGTGCTCCAGGGCGGCGCGTCGCTGACGACAAATAACCGGATGGAGCTGCGCGCCGCCATCGCCGCGCTGGAAGCGCTCAAACGCCCGTGCGCGGTCGAGATCTACACGGACTCGGAGTACTTGCGCCGCGGCGTGACGGAGTGGATGCCGCGCTGGGCGCAAAACGGCTGGCGCACGCGCGACAAGCAGCCGGTCAAAAACCAGGACCTCTGGCGGCAGTTGAGCGCAGCCCTGCGTCCGCACAGGGTAAACTGGCACTGGGTCCGCGGGCATGCGGGCAACGAGATGAACGAGCGCGCCGACGCGCTCGCGGTCAATGCGCTCAACACGATTGGCGTTAAGGGCCAACCCGATTTGGAGGGTCCCGCGGCGGGAACGTTGGTTTAGCCACAGAGGACACAGAGGCCTCTGCGCCCTCTGTGTCCTCTGTGGCTAAGAAGCCATCACCTCGTCCATGCGGGCGTACGCGCGGCGCAGGTGCGGGATGACGATGGAGCCGCCGACGATCAGCGCAACGCCGAACGCTTCCTCGAACTCCGCGACCGTGACGCCCTGCTTCACGCACTGAATGACGTGATACGTGATGCAGTCGTCGCAGCGCAGCACGAGGGACGCAACAAGTCCCAGCAGTTCCTTTGTCTTGGCCGTCAGCGCGCCATCCTCGTAAGCCTCGCCGTCGAGGCGGAAGAAGCGCTTTATCACGCGGTTGTCGCCTTCATTGAGGATGCGCTCGTTGGCCGCCAGCCGCTCGTCTTGAAAGTCGTGAAGTGTCTTGGTCATGGGGTTCCTCCGTGATCGGAAGAGTATAGCATGACGTTAATCCTGGCAATCGAAACCTCCTGCGACGAAACCGCAGCCGCAGTGATTCAGGACGGCCACCTCATTCGTTCGAACGTGGTGGCCTCGCAGATAGAGATACACCGCGCGTACGGCGGGGTCTTCCCCGAGATCGCTTCGCGCCAGCATGTCTTCGACATCGTGCCCGTCGTCGAGGCCGCGCTGGCCGACGCGGAAGTCAATTGGGCCGACCTGCAGGCGCTGGCTGTGACGCGCGGCCCGGGCCTGGCGGGCTCGCTGCTCGTCGGCGTGAACACCGCGAAGGCCATCGCCTGGGCGCGCGGCCTGCCCATTGTTGGGGTCAACCACCTGGAAGGGCACCTGTATTCCAACTGGCTCGACGAGGGCGGCAAGATCAACCCCGACGCGATTCTCCGGCCCAGCCTCGCGGAGTTGGATGCCGCGGGCGAAGCCTTCCCGCTGCTCGTGCTGGTGGTTTCCGGCGGCCACACGGAGCTGATCATCATGCGCGGCCACGGCCAGTACGAGCGGCTCGGCGCGACGCTCGACGACGCGGCCGGCGAGGCGTTCGACAAGGTGGCCCGCCTGATCGGCCTCGGCTACCCCGGCGGCCCTGCGGTCCAGAAAGCCGCGGAGGGCGGCGACCCGAAGCGCTTCGACTTCCCGCGCGGGCTCACCAACTACGCGAACCAGCCGGAGCATCGCTACAACTTCAGCTTCAGCGGGTTGAAGACCGCGGTGCTGCGCCAGGTGCGCGAACTGAACCCGGAGGGCGGCGGCGAACTCCCCGTCGCGGACCTCGCGGCCAGCTTCCAGACCGCGGTGGTCGACGTGCTGATCGCCAAGACCGCGCGGGCCGCGTCCGCGCTCGGCGTAAAGCGCATTTGCATCTGCGGCGGGGTGGCGGCCAACAAGGCGCTGCGCGAAGCCGCGCAGACGCGGCTGCCCGTTCCCGCGTCGATTCCGCCCTTCTTCCTGTGCACGGACAACGCCGCGATGATTGGCGCGGCCGCGCACCACCGGTTGCTCACGCAGGGCGCGTCGGGCCTCGACTTCGACGTCGAGCCTGGCCTTACCCTGGAAATGCTCGCCTAGACTGCCGTTCGGGAGCAGCAGTATGCCGCCAGTGCTGGAAACGGAGCGCCTCGTCCTTCGTCCGTACACCGAAGCCGACATCGAGCCCGCCTACGCGCTCTTCGAGCAGGACCCCCTGGTCTACCGCTTCGACCCCGGCTTCCCGCGCGCGTTGGAGCAGCGGGCCGCCATCGTCCGGCGCCTGATCGCAGGGAACGAGGAGGACGGCGAGGGCGCCCTGGCAGTGACGCTCAAGGACGACGGCCGGCTGATCGGGCAGGCCGGATTGCAGCTCTATGTAATGCCCTGGCAGCCGTTCGCGACGCCCGAAGTCGAGCTCTATTACAAGTTTGGCTCTGAGTACTGGGGATGCGGCTACGCATACGAAGCCGGCCGCGCGCTGATCGACTATGCGTTTGTTCGCATGCGCCTGCTCCGCCTCGTCACCGTAACGCAGCCGGCAAACCACCGTTCCGTGCGCCTGCTGGAGCGCCTTGGGTTCCGCCTGGGTCCCGCGCCCGCTGCCTTCAAGCCCGACGTCGTAGGCATCCTCACGAATCCGGCAGTTGGGCGCCCGGCGAGCTGAACTGATAGAAGATTGAAAATCGCAGATTGGACCTGATCCCTGCGCCTGAGTGACGCCCCTAATCTGTCATCTTCAATCATCATTCGGTTTAGCTTCGCGGCTCGCGTATGCTGACATAATGCTTCTACGACCACTGTGTGATAGAATCTACGGAAGACTGGCGCGCAAGCCGGTCGATGAAGGGAATCCCCGCAACATGAAGATCGTCACCGACAGCGCCGCTGACTTGCCCCTTGCCGAGTTACGCGCCTACGGCATCGTCGAAGCGCCGCTGTCGATTCAATTCCCCGAGGGCGAGCTCAGTTCGTCCGACCTGACGCCCGATCAATTCTACGAGCGCCTGGTTGCCATGCGGCCGGCGATTCCGACCACCGCACAGCCGTCTGGCGGGATGTTCGGCGAGCTTTACAAGAAGCTGCTCGCTGATGGCGAGCGCATCCTGTCGATCCACATCTCGTCCGGTCTCAGCGGGACGCCGAACGCGGCTCGCCTGGGCGCCGAGCTTGCGGCGGCGGAGGACAGGGTGACCGTGTGGGATACGATGACCCTTTCCGGCGGGCAGCGGTTCCAGGTGCTCGCGGCCGCCCTCGCCGCGCGCGCGGGCTGGACACTCGAGCAAATCGAGGCTCGGCTTGGGGAGCTTCGGGCGCACACGGAGACGATCTTCACGCTGGATACGCTGGAATACCTTGCGCGCGGCGGACGCATCGGCCGCGTGCAAGCGCTGGCCGGCACCCTGCTGCACCTCAAGCCGGTCATCGCAGTAGATCACCAAGACGGGAAGTATAACAACGTGGGCCGCGCGCGCACCCTGCCAAAGGCGCTCCAAAGCATTGCCGGCCACTTGCACCAGATCTACGGCGAGACTCCAGTGTGGATTGCGGTGATGCACGGAAGGTTCGCGGAGGAAGCCGAAGCGTTGGCGGCGGAGTTGGGCAAGGTCCTGCAAATCGCGAAGATCGAGACGCTGCGCGTGTCGCCCGTCCTGGGCGTCCACACCGGGCCGGGCGTCGTCGGCGCAGCCGTCGCGCCGATCAGTCTGTTCAAGGACTTGCTGTAAGGCAGCATCGCGCGGCGGGGGCAAGTTTCCTCGCCCCCGCCGGCTGTCCAGCGATTACTGCGCCTTCGCCCAGCTATTTCCCCTTGCCTGCTGCTTCCCCAGCTTCGCGCCGCCGCTGTACGCGAGGCCCGCGTTACCGTTGAGCGAATAGTCGAGCGACTCAGTAGCCTGCACGCTCGCCATCGCGTTGTTGTTCATGTCCACGTAGACCTGCTTGCCCGCCAGTTCCGGCAGCGTCAGAATGGCGTTGCCTTTCCCGCGCGCATCGATGTTGTCGGCCGCCCCCGCGAGTCGCGCCTGGGCGTTGCCGTCCGCCGTCAGATCCAACTTCCCGGTATGAACTTCGCCTTGCGCGATCGCGTTGCCCGACAGATTAAGCGAGAAGTTGGCCGGCTCGAACTTGTCGAAGCGCACCACGGCATTCGACCGACCCACCACGGACTTCAATGCGGGCAGCGTGACCTCCGCCTTCATCGTGACGTTGTTGAGCGACCACGCGCCCGGCTTCAGGCCAAGCGTCAGTTTGCCGCCGCTCGACGTGACCCGCAGGTTGTCGATCATGTTGTCGTCCGCCGTCACCTTGACCGCAAAGCCGTCGCCGCGCGTGACATTGACGTTGAAGTTCGAGCCGGCGTCGATAGTCTCGAAGCCGCTCAGGTCGTAGTCCTTCGATACCAGGTTGCCCGAGCCGGTGACTTCACGGCTCGCGCCACCCAGCACCCCGCCGCACCCGCCGAGCAACAAAACCGAACATAGCGCAAGAGCGATAATTGCGTAACGCATGGTAGAATCCTTTCTCGCCGTCATGGTTGTTCAGCTTGTTCTACGCAGCGACCTGCCGGAGGTAGCATCGTATTCTGCGCAACATCTCACTACTTGAGGCGCGACTATCATTAGCCGGATGCAATTAAGAGACCGGGATTTCTCAACGTCTATTTCACAATGACGGCCCGGTTTATGGAATCCTGTTTATCAACGTAGCTCAGCAAGCGCGAGGAGGGTCATCGGTGGCGAAAGAGCTATCAAAAGAAGAACTGTTGCGGTTGTACCGCGAAATGGTGCTGATCCGCCGGTTTGAAGAGAAGTCGGCGGAGCTTTACGCGGAAGGCAAGATCGGCGGTTTCCTGCACCTCTACATCGGCGAAGAAGCGATTGCGGCGGGCGCATGCGTCGCGCTGCGGGATGAAGACCATCTCTTAACCGCTTACCGGGACCACGGCTGGGCTATTTCCCGCGGGCTTGACCCCAAAGCCGTAATGGCCGAGTTGCTCGGCAAGGCCACGGGCGTCTCGGGCGGCAAGGGCGGCTCAATGCACCTGGCGAGCGCGGAGCGCCATTATTGGGGCGGCCATGCGATTGTCGGCGGACATCTGCCGCTCGCCACCGGCGTGGGCCTTGAAGTGCGCTACAACGAGAAGAAGGCCGCAGTCCTCTGCGTCCTCGGCGAAGGCACCACGAACATCGGTTACTTTCACGAGTCGGTCAACCTCGCCGCCGTGTGGAAGCTGCCCGTCGTTTTCCTGGTCGAGAACAACCAGTATGGCATGGGCACCGAAGTCGGCCGAGCCTCAGCGGTCACCAACATCTTCGAGAAGGGCTGCGCGTACGATATCCCGAACAAGCAGTTCAACGGCCAGGATATCTTCGAGGTTTACGAGACGCTCGAAGAGGCGCTCGAACACGCGCGGGAGAACGGCCCTGTTTTGCTCGAAGCGGTCACCTACCGCTACGTGGGCCATTCGATGGGCGACCCGGAGCGCTACCGCACGAAGGCCGAGATCGAGGAGTGGCGCGCGCGCGACCCGATTCTCCGACTGCAGGACAAGATGACGGCCAAAGGTTGGATGACCGACGAACTCGCGCAGGAAATCGCCCAGTCCGTTGAGGCGGAGCTCAAGGAGATCGTCCGGTTCGCCGAGGAAAGCCCGGAGCCCGACGACGAAGCCTTGTGCAAGGACGTCTACGTCAACCCGATCCCGCATCGTTGAACTAGAACACAAAGACACGGTGACACAAAGACCCTAGACATTGTGCCTGAGTGCCTTTGTGTTATTCCGTTTCTGGAGGACGGAATATATGGCGAAGATGACAGTTCGCGAGGCCATCAGCCAGGCGCTGCGCGAGGAGATGTACCGCGACGAGCGGGTGTTTATTATGGGCGAGGAGATTGGCAAGTGGGGCGGCACCTACGCCGTGACCCGCGGCTTCCTCGACGAGTTCGGCGAGAAGCGCGTGAAGGACACCCCCATCGCTGAAGGTGTCATCGTCGGCGCGGCGGTCGGCGCGGCGATGGCCGGGCTCCGTCCGGTCGCGGAGATCATGACGATCAACTTCGCCTTCCTGGCCATGGACCAGATGGTCAATCACGCGGCGAAGATTCACTATATGTTCAACGGCCAGATCCGCGTGCCGCTGGTGATCCGCACGGTTGGCGGCGGCGGGCGGCAGCTCGGCGCAACGCACTCGCAGACGCCCGACTCGGTGTTCTCGCACTTTCCCGGCATGAAGGTCGTCTCGCCCGGCACCGCCGCCGACGCCAAGGGCCTGCTCAAGGCCGCGATCCGCGAGGATGACCCGGTGCTCTTTATCGAGCACGCTACGCTCTACCAGGCGAAGGGCGAAGTGCCCGACGACGAGGACTTCATCATTCCGATTGGCGAGTCGGACGTCAAGCGCGTGGGCAAGGACGCGACGGTCGTTTCCTACTCGAAGGGCTTGCAGCTTTCCCTCGACGCGGCCGAGAAGCTCGCGCAGGAAGGCATCGAGGTCGAGGTGATCGACCTGCGCACGCTGCGCCCGCTGGACACCCGCCCCATTATCGAGTCGGTCAAGAAGACCAACCGCATCGTCGTGGTCGAAGAGGGGTGGCGCTCCTACGGCATCGGTTCCGAGATCACCGCGCGCGTGCAGGAACTGGCCTTTGACTATCTCGACGCGCCGGTGCGCCGGGTGGCGCAGGCCGAGGTGCCGCTGCCCTACAACCGCCGCCTGGAACAGTCCGCTCTGCCCCAGGTTCCCGACATTATCAACGCCGTGAAGGACGTGATGTATCTGAAGTAGCGCAAGTTGCCAACTTGCGCTACAGGGTGGAGGAAGATTCATGGCTGAATTGATCACCATGCCCAAACTGGGCTTTGATATGGCCGAAGGGAAGCTGAGCGAGTGGCTTAAGAAACCGGGCGAGGCCATCGCGCAGAATGCCCGCGGGTGAGTCGGTGCCCATTGGCACTGCGGTCGCCGTGATCGGGGAGCAGGGCGAGAAGTACGATCCCGCCGCGCTTGGGGTGTCGGGCAAGGGCGCCGCGCCGGCCGCCCCCACGCCGGCCCCGGCCACTCCCGCCGAAGCTGCCGAAGTGCCCGCGCAGCAGGAGAAGTCCTCTCCGGCAACGAGCGCGGCAGCCACCGCGCCGACCGCAACGCCCGGCGCGCCTGCAGAGGCGCCGGCGCCCGCCGGAGAAGGCGACGATGGCCGCCTGATGGCATCCCCCGTTGCCGTCCGCATGGCCGGCGAACTCGGCATCGACCTGCGCCAGGTGAAGGGCACCGGGCCGATGGGC
>JALOOB010000156.1 GCA_025454635.1 Anaerolineae bacterium | reverse complement strand
GTTGCCAGGATCATCAGGACGAGAAAGATGACGAAGCGGCGATCGCGGAGCACCGGGCCGTAGCCGCGCGACTCCTTGGCCGCGGGCGCGGCCGCCGCGTCCGCCCCGCGGCCGAGCGTCTCCCGGATAAACAGCAAGATGATGAGCGCATAGATGAAGTTCGCCGCGCCGGCCGCAAAGAACGCGAGGCTGTACGAAATTGCGGTGACAAAGCCGCCGAGCGCGGGCCCGACGGCAATGCCGAGGTTGTTGCTCATCCGCATAACCGAGTAGGCATTGGCGCGCTCGTCCGCGGGGATCAGGTCCGCCACCATTGCGTCCGCCGCAACGCGATACATCGGGCCGAACATCCCCGTCACGGTCAGCGCAAGCGCCCACGCCCCAAGCCCGCCCGCGATGCCCATTCCCGCCAGGGCCAGCCCGTTCACCGCCAGGCCGAGGATCATCGCCGTGCGCCGGCCAAACCGGTCGACCGCGGGCCCGACAAACGACGTGGCGACAAGGCCCGCGGCCGAGTTGAGCGTGAACAGCAGCGTCACCTGCGTCAGGGGCAGGTCAAGGCGCTCCCGGAGCAGGATAGTGACGAAAGGCCACCACATCGAGCCGCCGACGCTGACGATGAGCATCCCGGCGACCATGATCCAGAACTGGCGGGGATATCTGGCAAGGAGACGCTGGAAACGAGCAGGCATGCTGCCCATTGTACAAAGAAACCGGGTTTCGCAAAGAAACCCGGTTTCTCGTTCGTGCCCCCCGTACGCTCAGGGCGCCGGCTCAACCGCAGCGACCGCCGCAGCCGCGGCCGCATGGCCGTTGCTCTCGATGTTCATCAGCGGCCGCACGAATGCGCAGCCCAGCGCGACCAGCCCGCACGCAATGCCGCCCACGACGTAAAACGTCCGGATGCCCACCAGGTCGGCCAGCGGCCCCGCCAGGAGCAGGCTGAGGGGCATCATCGCCGCCGCGCCGCTGTTCACAAGCGACATGACCCGGCCCTGCATCTCAGGCCGCACGGTCGACTGCAGGACCGCGAAGATCGGGCCGTTCGCCATCGGGCTGCCAAACCCCATCACGAACATCGATACGACGGCCAGGGCGAACAACCCTGCGGGCGTCAGGCCAAGCAGCAGGATGCCGCCGCTCATCAGCAGAATGCCGCTCAGGGCCGTGATGACGCGGCGCTTGAAGCCGCCCCAAACGCCAAGCGCTATGCCGCCGACGATCACGCCGATGCCCATGGCCGACTCCAGCCACGCCAGCTCGGCCGGCCCGCCCTGGAAGTGCTGCGTGACGAGCAGCGGCATCAGCGCGCCCGTCGGGACAATGATGAAGTTCAGCGCCATCGCCACGATGATCAGCGCCAGCAGCCCCGGCCACGCCTTCACGTAGCGGAACCCCTCGCGGGTGTCGACCAGCATGTTCTTAACCAGGCTGCCGCCCTCCGCCACCGCGCGCACCGCGGGCTGCGGGATGGCGATGAACAGGAGCGGCAGAATGGCCAGGCCCGCGGTCGCAATGTCCACCGCCAGCACCGCCTGGAGCGACATCAGGCTCAGCAGCAGCGCACCCAGCGGCGGCGCGACGATGTTCATCAGCCCTTGCAGGCTCTGGTTCAGGCCGTTGACACGCGCAAGCTGTTCGGTGGGCACGAGCAAGGAGGTCGACGCCTGGAACGCCGGGAAGTGGAACGCGCCGAACGCGGAGCGCAGGAGCATCGCCGCGTACACATGCCACACTTCGAGATTGCCGGTCGCCGCCAGCGCGACGAGTCCCAGCGTCGTCAACGCAACCAGGCCGTCCGCGACGATCATCACCACTCGCCGGTTCCAGCGGTCGACAAGCGCGCCCGCAAACGGGCTGATGAACACCTGCGGCAAGATCGCGAACAGGGTCGCGGTGGCGAGGACAGTTGCCGAGCCGGTCGTGCTGGTGAGCCACCAGACCAGGGCGAATTGGACGAGTTGCGAGCCAAGCAGGGAAAACGCCTGCCCGGTCCAGATCGCGAAGAACCGTCGCTTCCACGATGCGTCAATGGGTGAGCTAGATGTCGTCACGGTGATCTCCTCTCCAGCGGTATAGAGCGCAGGACGCTGGTTCGGTTGCAGAGTAACACGAGGAATAAAATAAGTCAATACTAATTTTCAAGTATTTCAAGTTAAGATCAATAATTTTAAGTAGGTACTACGCGCCTCTCTAAGACTTAACCTGTATTACGAACGATCGGGGATATGGTTGCGCGGCGCCGAGAAAAAAACCGGCCACGGAGACAATGAACCGCCGCGCCCGTCGGCGCAAACGCCTCGCTGTCTCCGTGGCCGGTTCGCAGTTGGCCTCAGTCCGCGCCTACTTCTGCGCCGCGGCCCGCCTCTTGCTGGCTGCAAACTCCGGCGCTTCCTTGACCGCCGTCCCAAGCACCCCGAACGACCGCATGAACGCCGACGCGCCGCTGCGCTGCAGCTCCAGCGTCTTCTCGCCCACGCTCGGGTAGCCCTGCTCGTCCGCGGTCAGCGTCTCCCAGTTGCGGAAGAGCCGCCCCCAATCGCTCGCCAGCGCCGCCTTCACGCGCTTCTGCCCGATGAACGGGTACCAGATCGTGTCGTGGTAGAACACCGACGCCAGGTAAGACCACGGCGCCAGCACGGTCTTCAGCGACCACTCAATCGGCTTCTTCAGCGGCCCCCAGTAAATCTTGTGCTGCATCCGCGACGCAAAGGTCATCTTCTCGAACGGCCCGCGGAAATGCCAGTTCTCGTTCGCCGCATCCAGGTCCCCCACCAGCTCGATCTCGCGCGGGTCCCCGCAGCCCAGCCCCAGGTCGTGCGCGAGCCGGATGAACTTGATCGACATCGGGTCCATGCCCATCAGCTTCGCCGCGACCGCGTCGATCGCCACCTGATCCGACGAGGCCAGAATCACGTTCTTCGCATACGGCACCATGCAGCGCGGTCCCGGTCCGTCCCCCGCAAACGTGCCGTCCATCACCGCAAACACCCCGCGATGGATGCGCTTCTGGATCATCAGCAGGTCGACGAGGGTCTCGTGGATCACCGGGTGCGTCCAGTGCCGCCGCTCGTTGAGCAGCCCCCCGAACGCGTTCTTCATCGCGCCCGTCGTCGTGGTGAAGATGTGCGTCTTCACCGTCGGCAGGTGGATGATGTTCTCCCCGATGAAGCGCTTCGGGATCATAAAGCCGTCGGGATACACCTCGTTGAGGACGAGGAACTGCTTCGTGAGGTCGCCCACCGCCTCGCGAATCGGGATCCACTCCTCGCCCTCGTACAGGTGGACATTCCGCAGGCCGTGCGCCTCGACCGGCCCGAGTTGCTTGTTCTCGCGCTCGCCCAGGTGCGCGTCGATCACCACCGTGCGGTTGTGGCACGCGTGCATCAGGTCCGGCGAGTACCCGTCCTGCTTCATCGCGCGGATCACGCCTTCGAGCTGCCACGGCGTCGTCGAGCTGCCGGGGAAGAAGAAGTGCCACGAAATATTAACCTTCAACGCCGTGTCTGCGTCCTTCGCGACGACGTCCTGGTAACCGGCAAGGTTCATCAGCCGGTGAGTGTCGGCCAGGACGGTGCGCGGCGACGTCCGGAGGACGGCTACCTTGCTTTTGCTCAAGGGGAACTCCTGGTCTGATATGCCGCGTGCGCGGTCTCCGCAGCAGCCCGCTAGCGCAGGCGCTGCCAAAAGAAAAGCGAAGCGTTTGCGGCTTCGCTTCCTGCGTCTACCGTTATGTGAGGTATTATAGCGCAGCTTCGCAGGACGGGCCAACCCGGAGGTCAGCCCTTTTCGCCGTTCTCCTCGATCGCGCGGCGCAAGAACTGCGCTCGCGCTTTCGTGTCCTCCGCCCGCCGCAGGTACTCGTCCGCGACGCCGTCGCCCCCGCGCTCGCGCAGGTGGTTGCCCAGGTGCTCCAGCAGGCTGGCGTTCTCCTCCAGCCCGCGCACCGATTGCCACAGCGAGCTCTCGATTGACTCGGTCAGTTCGTTGAGCAGAGTCTCCGAGCTGAACGCGTGTCCCGTGCGGCAGCGGAACCGCACGATCTTGTCCTCGTAGATGCGCCACAACGTACCGTGACACTCCGGGCAGGTGAACTGCGAGAGCTCACCCAGTTGGCCCATGTCCCTATCGTCCGTGGTCATCATCGCAGCGCTCCCCAACTCGATGCCCAGGTTGGTCGGCCGATGCGGTTCTGGCAGTTCGATCGGCTCGCTCGTCAGCCGGACAAGCAGTTCGCCCATGTCGCGCGCGCGCGCCACATGGTCCACCTTCACATTGCGGATCGCGCTCGTCGGCATCCCCGGGAACAGCGCATCCGTAGGCTCCTGCGCAACGGCAATCCCCCCTTGGTCTTTGATCGCCCACATCCCCGACGTTCCGTCGTCCAGCGAACCGGCCAGCACGATCCCGATGGCGCGCGGGCCGCAGTTGTAGGCCGCCGAGCGAAAAAGCGGGTCGACGGCCGGGCGGAAGCGGTTCTCGCGCGGCCCCTGCGTCAGGCGGACGCGGCCCTTCTCGAGCAGCATATGGTGGTCGGGCGGCGCGATGGTGATCGTGCCCGGCATGATCGGCTGGCCGTGGACCGCGTTGGCCACCGGCAGACTGCTGACTGGCTGCAACATCTGAGGCAATATCCCCAGGCTCTCCGAGGGCATATGCCACACGACAAACAGCGCAGCGGGGAGGTCGGACGGCAGGCCCGCGCACAGGTCGCGCAGCGCGTCCACGCCCCCGGCCGACGCGCCTATGACGACAATATCGCGGTTAGCCACGAATGGCCCTACCTTTCAGGCTCTGTCGCGCCCTGCGCAGGGAACTCCCCGCGCACGACCGTGCCGCCCGAGGGCCGGCTCAGCACCTCGACGCTTCCGCCCACGGCCGCCGCCCGCTCGAGCATCGATCGCATACCCATGGTATCGCGGCCGAGCCGCGCCGGCTCGAACCCCACCCCGTCGTCCTGCACCTCGACGCGCAGCCGGCCTTCCGACTGGCTCAGCCGCAGCGTCAGTTCGCTGGCCCCGGCATGTCGCACTACGTTCTGCAACGCCTCGCGCACCACCCCGTAGGCCGCCTCCTTGACCTGCAGCGGGACTTCGGGCTCCTGGCCCAGGTCCTCGAAGACGCGGATGTCGTTGCGCGCCGTAATCGCGTTCAGCTGACGCCGGAGCGCGCCCACCAGCCCCTCGCGGCGTATGTTCTCCGCCTGCAAATCGAAAATCAGCGCCTTCATCTCGGTGAGGCCCGCGTTGGCCAGTTCGACCACGTGATCGAGGTGGCGTCGCGCGCGATCGGGATCGCGCGCGAGTTGAGATGCCGCCGCATGGGTGGAGAGCGAAATGCTGTAAAACGTCTGCGCCACAGAGTCGTGCAACTCCCGCGCAAGGCGCTGCCGTTCCTCCACCGCGGCAACGTTCTGCGCCTGCGCATAGAGCCGCGCGTTCTCGATCGCCACCGCCGTCTGGTTTGCCAGCGTGGACGCCATATCCGCATGGTGCGTCGTGAAGTGCCCCGGCTTTCGGTGGTCGAGGCGCAGGATGCCGAGTGGCCGGCCCTTCGCCATCAGCGGAATGCCCATCCAGGAGCGTGAATCGTTAAGCAGCGTCCGCTGAAAGGCGTCTGCGCGGCGCTGCCATTCCCCGGGCAGTTCACCGCCCCCCTCCATATCGTCCACGATGACCGGCCTGCGCCGTTCGAGCGCCTCCTGCAGCAGCGGCGATTGGTCCAGCGTCGTCTGCGACTGGAGCACGTCCGCCGTCGCAATCGGTCCCCGGTACGCCACCAGCGTGAGCAACTCGCCCTCTTGCAGGAACACCCCGCAGCTCGTGTAATGAATTGTGCGGTGCAGTTGCTCGAGGATAATGTCGAATATCTCGTCCATCTCCAGCGTCGAGCTGATCTCCTGCGAGACGGTTAGCAGGCTGGCAAGCTCCGCCGTGCGCTCTCGGACGCGCATCTCCAGCGTTTCCTCACGCTCGCGCAGCGCAGCCTCGGCCTCCTTCCGCCGGCCGATTTCCTCCAGAAGCTCGCGATTCGCGATCGACAACTGGTTCGTGCGCCGGATCACCCGCTCTTCGAGCACGTCGTTCAGCCCGCGCATCAATTGTTCGGCGCGCTTCTGCTCCTCGATCCGGCTGACCGCGATCTGCCACAGCAGCGCGTTATCGACCGGATCGCGGCGGGTGATAATTTCGAGTCGCGCCCAGTAGGGCTCGCCGTCCGCGGGGCGCAGCCGCAGTTCGAGCGTCTCTGTTTCGTGGGGCTGCGCCATGCGGTGGCGCAGGTAGTTGAAACGCGCGCTGTCGTCCGCGAAAATGTAGCGGCTCAAGGGCGCATCAAGGAGGTCGCGGCGTCCGGCGCCCAACATCGCCGCGACCGTCAGGTTCGCCTGCGCGATGCGTCCCGCCGCATTGACCGACAGATAGCCGACGGGCGCGAAATCGTACAGGTCGGCGTAGCGCTCCGCAGTGAGTTGAAGATCCAGTTGCGTCCGCCGCAACTCGTCGTTCTGCAGCTCCAACTCGATCTGGTGGACCTGCAGTTCGTGGGTCAGGGCGAGGATATCGTCAAACGTGTATTCGGCAGCCCGCTGGCCCTGCTCCGAGCGCAACATGCGCTCTGCCCGCGCGCGCAGCTCGGGATCGAAGCCGGTGCCGGCTCTGTCACCCGCGCCGGGGGTTTGGCCAGAGACGCCTCCCTGGGGCTCCCCGTCCGTGTCAGTCGATGGACGCGCCTCGCCGGCGCGGTCCGCCTCATTCTGCACCACCGCTCCCTTCGCTTTGATGAAGAACGACAAAGATAGCCGAGTTGGTTCCGCTGTCGATGCGCGCAAAGCGCGCGTCGAGGAGCACGCGCCCCGCGTCCTTCCGGCGGAATGCGATAGGCATGGCCGGCTTGCCGCCCTGTTCCGCCAACTCGAGCGCATCCAGCAACGCGCGCACCGACTCGTCCGCGACCAGGTACGTGGCCTTGAGTTGCGGGACGTCCCGCTCGTCGTAACCGAGCAAATCCAGAGCCCGGCGGTTCAACTCCAGCACCCGGCCCGCCAGGCTCAGCACGATTACCGGCTCGTCGATGCTCTCGACCCGCGCGCGCTGCGCTTCCTCCAGCGTCGCCAGAATGCGCATCCTCGCCGTAAGGTCCACGAACGTGAGCACCCCGCCCTCGATGACGTTTTCCAGCGTGCGATACGGCTGGATGCGCATCTGGTACCACTTGCCGTTCCGCACCTGGACCTCCCGCTCGCGCGGGACGAGCGTGTCGAGCACTTCGGTCAGGTCCTTGATCAGGTCTGTGTAACCCACCAGGTTCGAGACGATGTGGGCGACCGGGCGGCCGATGTCCGTCTGAATCAGGTTGATGATATCGGTCGCCGCCGGGGTGAACCGCTGGATGCGCAGCAGGTGATCGACGAAGACCGTGCCAATGCCCGTGCTCGCCAGCAAGTTGTTCAGGTCGTTGTTGACCAGCGAAAGCTCCTCGATCTTCTTCTGCAGCTCCATGTTGACGGTCAGCAGCTCTTCGTTGACCGATTGGAGCTCTTCCTTGGAGGTCTCCAACTCCTCGTTGGTCGACTGCAACTCCTCGTTAGCCGACTGCAGCTCCTCGTTCGTCGACGTCAGCTCTTCGTTCGAAGTCTCCAGCTCCTCGATCGTGGTCTGGAGGTATTCCTCCTTGGAGCGGAGTTCGCGCTCGAGGTTCGTGATGCGCTGATCCTTGTCGCCGGACGCGGGCGGCGGCAGTTCCTCGGAACGCACCGGCGCCTGCGCCGGCTCAAAAACGATCATATACAGCCCCGCAACCTGCCTGCCGGTCAGCAGCGGCCGCACGATCAGGTTGAACGTGTGCGCGCCGCCATTCGCCCGCACCGACAGCCCGCGTTGCGCGACTTCCTCCTGGGTTGCGGCGCACCGCCGGAGGGCCGTGGTCAGTTCGAGGCGAAGACCGTCGCGCGCCATCCGCAGAACGTTCAGGCTCGCTTCGCCTTGCGCAGGTTCCAGATATAAGCCGGTGCGACCGTGCACATAGAGCGCCTCTCCCTCAGCGCTGACAACGACTGCGGCCGGGCTGTGTTGGCCGAGCAGGGC
>JALOOB010000467.1 GCA_025454635.1 Anaerolineae bacterium | reverse complement strand
TGCTTCATCTTCGTCTGCCTGCAGCCGAAGGCCGGCTTCGTCAAGCCGGAGCACGCGACGGTGCTGCGGGAGTGGCACCTGGTCTGCCTCGGCGCGGCAATGGAAAATCTGATGATCGCGGCGACGGCCCGCGGGCTGGGAACGCGGTGGTTCGGTGGGTTTGCCCTCGACGAGGGCGCCGCGCTGGGCGAGATGCTGGGGGTGCCGGAGGATGTCGAAATCATCGCCGGAACGCCGCTCGGCTTCCACGACGAGGGACCCAAGCCCAGGCCGGAACAGGACTTGGCTGCACTGACAGAGTTCCGGCGGGGTGACAACCGGGCATTGGGGCGTTTGTTGCGCGGCAGGCTGCCGTTGGACGCGGTCCTCCACTGGGAGCGCTGGTAGTTGGCGGCACCCCGCCGGTAGCGTTTGATTCGACAGGAGTCGCGATGTATACGTTCGACTGGCTGGCGAAACAGGCCGAGATGCGGCCGGATAAGCGCGCGCTGATCGATGCGGCGACGGGCCGCGCGTACACCTACTCCGAGTTTCACCTCCGCGCCAGTCGCTTCGCGGAATTCCTGCGCAACGAGTGGCGGGTGGCGCCCGGCGAGCGCGTGGCCTTGCTGGCGCACAACTCGTCGAACTACTTCGAAATCCTCTGGGGCTGCGCCAAGGCCGGCGTCATCCTCGTCTGCCTCAACTGGCGACTTGCGGTCCCCGAGCTGGAAGAGACGATGCGCGACTCCACGCCCGTCGCGCTCATCTACGATCCCGCGTTCGCCGCGCAGGCCGCCGCGCTCCGCGACAGGCTTGGCATCGACCGGATGATGACGCTCGCGCCTGGGGCCGCTGAAGGGGAGTGCGCATACGAGGCGGCGCTGGCCGGCGCGTCGGGCCGGCCCGTAGTCATGCCGCCGCGCGGGCTAGACGAGGTGTGGCACATCCTCTACACCGGCGGCACTACCGGCAAGTCGAAGGGCGTGCTCCAGACTTACGGCATGGTCTTCTACAACGCGCTCAACATGGGCCTCAAGATCGACCTCGGCTCGGAAGATGTGACGCTCAACTTGCTGCCGTGCTTCCACACGGGCGGGCTAAACATGTATGCCAACCCGACCTTCCACGTGGGCGGGACAGCCATCATCCAGAAGGCGTTCGACCCGTCGGAGACGCTGCGGCTGCTTTCCACGCAAGCCACCGCGTTCTTCGGCGTCGCGGCGATCTACTTGTTCCTCTCACAACACCCCGATTTCGAGAAGACGGACCTGTCGCGTGTGCGGTCGTGGGCCGCGGGCGGCGCGCCGATCCCCACGAGCCTGCTGCATACGTACCGGCGCAAGGGCATCGACGTTCGCTTCGGCTTCGGGATGACCGAGACCGGGCCGACGGTGTTCCTGGTCGATCCGGGCTACCCGGAGAGCAAGCTGGGGTCGGTCGGCAAGCCGTGCCTGCACGTGGACGTGCGCATCGTGGACGCGGAGGGACGCGACCTGCCGCCTGGCGAGCGCGGGGAGTTGCTCATCAAGGGTCCGGGCGTAACGCCGGGGTACTGGCAGATGCCCGAGTATACGGCGAGAGCGATCGTGGACGGGTGGCTGCATTCGGGCGACGTGGCGATGCGCGACGCGGATGGATTCTATTACATCGTGGACCGCGTCAAGGATATGTACATCTCCGGCGGCGAGAACGTCTATCCGGCCGAGGTGGAGAACGTCATCTACCAGCTTCCGCAGGTAGCCGAGACCGCGGTGATCGGCGTGCCCGACGAAAAATGGGGCGAGGTGGGCCGCGCGCTGGTCGCGGTGAAGGCCGGGCAGACCTTAACCGAGGAGCAGGTTCTCGACCACTGTCGCGCGAACCTGGCGAAGTACAAGGCGCCGAAATCGGTCGTTTTCGTACCGGCCCTCCCGCGCAATCCGGCGGGGAAGGTGGTCAAGGGCGATCTGCGTAAGGCGCATGGTGGGTGAAATGGAGCTGAAACCGGGCGCCACGGCTGCGCTGCTGCGGACATTCTCGCAAAGCGACTTCGACCGGTTCGCCGCGCTGTCGGGCGACGACAACCCGATCCACGTGGACCCGGAGTTCGCCGCGCGGACACGTTTCGGGCGGACCGTGGCGCACGGGATGCTGTTGTACAGCGCAATCTGCCGCGTGCTGGCAGAGAACATCGGCGCGTTTGAGCAGCGCGAACAGGAGTTGATGTTCCTCACCCCGACGTACACGGGCGAGGAAGTGACCATTTGCCTTGAAGTGGTTGCCGTGGACGAGACGCGCGGGACTGCGGAGATTCTGACTAACGTCATGCGGCCGGGCGGCGATTTCGCGTGCCAGGGGCGGACGGTGGTCGCGGTCGGGAGGGGCGCATCCATCGACTTCGAGCCGCCCGAAACAGCGTGCCTGCGCTCCGCTCAAGATGCTTTGGGAGCGACGGAGCACAAGGGGCTGCGACTCGGACAAATCGCGCAGACGCTCCGCACGTTCACGGCGGACGATCTGCGCGAGTATCGCGAGCTATCCGGTGACCCGCACCCGTCCGAACGCATACCGGGCGGACTGCTTCGCAGGCGAGGAAGTGACCGCGACCGTCGAGGTTACGCGGCTGCGGCCGGAGAAGGACCTGGTGAACTTGCGCGGGACGTGCGTGGCTGCCGGGCGCGTGGTGTGCGTGGGCGAGTCGCTGGTGCTGGTGAAGGACCTGGAGCATGCCTGAGCTAACCGCGAACGGCTGCCGCTTTTACTATGAACTGGACGGTCCGGCAGATAGGGATGTCCTGGTTCTGTCAAACGGCATCCTCATGAGCACGGCGAGCTGGGGCTACCAGGCGCCGGCCCTGGCGAAGCGTTATCGCTTGCTGCGCTATGATTGCCGGGGGCAGTGGCAGTCCGAGCATCCGGCAGGACCCTACACGATGGAGGGCCACGCCGAGGACCTTGCCGCCCTGCTCGACGCGCTCGGCATCGACCGCGCGCACATCGCGGGCATCTCCTACGGCGCGGAGATCAGCATGATCTTCGCGAGCCGCTACCCCGAGCGGACGCGCAGCCTGATCGTGTCGTCGGCGGTGAGCGAGGTGCAGCCCGCGCTGCGCGGCATCGCCGAGATGTGGCTGGCCGCGGCGGAGCGCGGC
>JALOOB010000466.1 GCA_025454635.1 Anaerolineae bacterium | reverse complement strand
TCCAGCGACATGACGCCGGCGAGGTGCGCCGCGACGTACTCGCCGATGCTGTGGCCGATCATGGCGTCGGGCTTGATGCCCCAGGATTCCCAGAGCCGCGCAAGCGCATACTCGACCACGAAGAGCGCGGGCTGCGTGATCGCGGTCTGTCGCAGGCGCTCTTCACGGAGCGAATCGTCGGCGTCCGCAGCGAAGAGCAGATCGCGGATGTCCAGCCCGAGCAGGGGGCGCAGGCGGGCCGCGCAGTCGTCCACCGCGTCCCGGAACGCGGCTTCAGACTCGAACAATGCGCGGCCCATGCCCGCGTACTGGCTGCCCTGGCCGGTGAACATAAATGCGACGCTGCGCGCGGGCGTCTCGCCGCCGTTTTCGAGCAACCGGCCCGGCTCCTCGCCGCGGAGGACGCGGGCGGCGTCTTCCATGCTGCGCACGACGGCTGCCCGGCGATGGCTGAACGGCTGGCGGCCGACCTTGAGCGTGTATGCGACGTCGGCAAGGGATACGTCGGGATTGCCGGCAAGGTAGGATTGCGCATTGGCGGTCGCGGCGCCAAGCGCGTCTTCGTCCTTTGCGGAGAGCGTGAGCAACTGGACAGCGCGGGAGGGTCCGCCGGGACCGAGCCGGGGCGCTTCTTCGAGCACGACATGCGCGTTGGTGCCGCCGATGCCGAACGAGCTGACGCCGGCGCGCCGAGGCTCGCCCGCGCTGCGCCACTCAGACAGGGCCGCGTTGACGTAGAACGGCGTACTGCCGAAGTCGATGCGCGGGTTGGGCGCGCGGTAGTGCAGGCTGGGCGGGATCAGGCGGTTTTCCAGCGCAAGCGTGGCTTTGATGAGCCCCGCGACGCCCGCGGCCGCGTCGAGATGGCCGACGTTGGTCTTGAGCGAGCCGATGGCGACGGATTGCCGCGCGACGTCCGGCCCGAACGCCTGCGTCAGCGCGGTGACTTCGATGGGATCGCCGAGCGCGGTGCCGGTGCCGTGCGTCTCGATGTAGGAGACTTGAGACGGGTCGACGCCGGCGACCGCGTACGCGGCCGAGAGCACCTCGGTCTGGCCTTCGACGCTGGGCGCGGTGTAGCCGACCTTGTTCGAGCCGTCGTTGTTGATCGCGCTGCCCTTGATGATGGCGTGGATCGTGTCGCCGGCCGCGACGGCATCCGCCGCGCGCTTGATGACCACGACGCCCGCGCCGTTGCCGCCGACCGTGCCGGCCGCGTCCGCGTCGAACGCGCGGCAGTGGCCGTCGGGCGAGGCAATGCCGCCCTCCTGGTACAAGTAGCCGCCCTGCTGCGGCAGGCGAATGGTCACGCCGCCCGCAAGCGCCATGTCGCAGTCCCGGTTGAGCAGCGCCTGGCAGGCAAGATGGGTTGCCACGAGCGAGGTGGAGCAGGCCGTCTGGACGTTGACCGCCGGGCCGCGCAGGTTGAGCTTGTACGCCACACGCGTCGGCAGATAGTCCTTGTCGTTGCCGATGGTCAACTGGTAGCCGTGGACGTTCTCGCGAATCTCCCGATTGCGGACGAGATTGAACACCAGATAGGTGTTCATGCCGCAGCCCGCGTAGACGCCCACCGCGCCCTCGACGGTGGCCGGGTCATACCCGGCGTGTTCGAGCGCGTGCCAGGCGACTTCGAGGAAGACGCGATGCTGCGGGTCCATGATCTCGGCTTCGCGCGGGTAGACGCCGAAGAATGGCGCGTCGAATAGCTCCGCGCCTTCCAGCACGCCGCCGGCCTTGACGTAATGCGGCTGACTCGCCAACCGCGGGTCGATTCCGGCCGCGAGCACTTCCTCGTCGGTGAAGCGCGCGACGGATTCGACGCCCGCGACGAGGTTGCGCCAGAACTCGGCGAGGTCGCGCGCGCCCGGGAAGCGGCCGGCCATGCCGACGATGGCAAGGTCGAAGTCGCCGGGGGCGTATTCGGAGTTGCTCTGTATCTCGCTCATCATTTCTTCCCCCCGGACGGGGCGCGCAGCTGCTGCATCCGCGCGCGCTGCGCGGTGAGCGCGTCGCGCTTCTGTTGCCCGCGTTCCTGGCCCCGGAGATCCGCCGCGGCTTGCGGCGCGGCGTTCGCGGGCGCGCCGCCGTTGCCGGCCAGATGCGCCGCGAGTTGGTGGATCGTCGGGAAGCGGAAGAGATCGACGATCGGCACCTCACGGTCGAGCAACTCCTGCAGCCCGCTGTGCGCCTGCGCCATCATGAGTGAGTGGCCGCCCAGGTCGAAGAAATTGTCGTGCACGCTCACCCGCTCGACGCCGAGGACGCGCTGCCAGATAACGGCGATGTCGCGCTCCATCTGGTTCTGGGGAAGGACTGCTTCTGCCGTCGGACGACCCGCGGCAGGCGCGAGCCTCAGCAGCGCGGCGCGGTCGGGCTTCCCCGAGTTGTTGAGCGGCAGCGCGTCGAGCATGACGAACGCGGCGGGAACCATGTAGTCGGGCAGGAGTGCGCGCAACTGCGCGCGCAACTCTGCCTCGGGGGGACCGGGAGGCGCGTGCGGCACGACGTACGCGATGAGCCGCAAATCGCGTTTCTGCTCTGCGGACCCGTCGCCGTCAACCGCCAGCACGACGGCCTCGCGAATGCCCGCGGCGTTCGTCAACGCAGCTTCGATCTCGCCCAACTCGACGCG
>JALOOB010000155.1 GCA_025454635.1 Anaerolineae bacterium | reverse complement strand
CCGTGGGACATGGCGCGCCTTCTCCAAAGATGACGGTCAGAAGCACAAACTGCAAGCGAAACGGGCAATTGCTGCGCAAAAAAACACTAACAGGGCGGGGTGGCGTGCGCAGTAATTCACGTCACTGTTAACTCTACCCTGCCATGACGCGGCTTGTCAAGTCGTTTGTTCGCCCCTTGTTCTGGCCACGCGGGTTTGCTGTCGATAGAGCGCGGCATAGCCGACAACCGCGATCGCCGCGAACGAGAACCACTGGAGCGCGTACAGCAGGTGCGAGCCCTCGTCGAGGCTGATGGCCGGTTGCGGCTTGGGGAAGAGGCGCTTAGCTTCGCCGGGGCGCGTGTCTTCCTCAAGATAAACGGTCATCAGGGGGTAAGGCAACTGCTGGCGGATCTTCGGCAGGTCTACCCGGTGCCACGCGTCCACCCGGTTGTCGACGGAGGGCAGCGGGTCCTCGGGCGAGACGTTTCCGCGACGCTCCTGGCTCTGGCGCAGAATGCCGTAGACCTCGACCTCGCCCTGCGCATTGTGGAACTCGGCACGGCGTTCGGGCGCCGCGGATTCGTAGGGAATCCAGCCGCGATCGACGAGGATCGCGATGGGGGCGCCGCCGGCTCCACTGTCGCTGATCAAAAGCGGGACAAGCGTATGGACGCCCGGGTAGTCGTTCCACGTGCGGTTACGCAGGACCATTTCCTGCGAGTAGTCGAACACCCCGCGGACGGTGGCGCGGCGCAGGTTTGCCTCGTCGGGGTCGAGCAGTTCACCCGTTAAGGCTAAGGGGGGCTGTTCGGTGCGGGCAACGATCTCGGCGTTCGCGGCGAGTCGTTCTGCGCGGCGCGCGAGCTGCCAGGTGCCCAGGCGGAGAAAGAGCGCGACCAGCAGGACGATCAGGATGGTGAGCGGCAGCCACCGTCCGCGCAGGGGCGAGGGCCGCGGACCGTCACTCCGGCCGGGCAAGTCGGCCGTCCAATCCCAGATCTCCCGCGACAAGCTTCATGCCTTCGAGCACGATGCGCACGTGCTCCCAGACGTCCACGCCTAGCTCGGCCGCGCCTTCTTCGATGTCCTGCCGGTTGACGGCCGCCGCAAAGAGCTTGTCCTTCCACTTCTTCTTGACCGAGCTGACCTCGACGTCGCGCAGGTCCTTGCTCGGGCGGACGTAGGCCACGGCCATGATCAGGCCAGTCAACTCGTCGCTGGCGTACAGCGCGGACGCGAGGCGCGTGCGCCGGGGGATGCCGAGGAACGGCGCGTGCCCCGCGACCGCCTCGATCATTTCGTCGGGGTAGCCCCATTCGCGGAACATGCGTAGCGCAGTGCGCGGGTGGCCGTTCACCGAGTCGTCCATGTCCGGGTGGCGTTCGAAGTCGAGGTCGTGGAGCAGCGCGGTGACGCCCCAGAACTCCTCATCTTCTCCAAAGTGCCGGGCGTAGGCGCGCACCGCGGCTTCCACCGCCAGCACGTGCTTTCGCAGGCTATCGCTCGTGATCCACTCCTGGACGAGCGCCCAGGCCGCATCTCGATCTGGCAAACCCATACCTTCCTCCTGCCGCAAGTCTACCATTCAGCGCAGCCTAATTCAACCCGATGTCGATCGCAGGCCCGAGGATAGGCAACGGGCGGAGGATGTAGACGTCGAGCCACGCGCGCACGGTCGCAAATGCGTCGCGGAAGCGGTAAAAGCCGTTGGAGCGGTACTCATAGGGGTCTGCGGCGACGCCGACCGCGTCGATGCCGAAGCTGCGGCAGGTGAACAGAGCGCGGGGCAGGTGAAACCGCTGCGTGACCAGAACGGCATCGCGAACGCCGAAGATTTCGGCCGCGCGATAGCAGGTGTCGTAGGTGCGCCGGCCCGCAAAGTCGCGCACCACGTCGTCCGCCGGCACGCCGGCCGCAACCGCGTAATCGAACATCCGGCCCGGCTCGTTGTAGTGAACCGTGCTGTTGTCGCCGCTGACGAGGATCTTGCGGACTGCGCCGGAGCGGTAGAGCGCGATGGCCGCGTCCATGCGGTGGCGCAGCATGGGGCTGAGGCGGCCGTCGGGCCGGACGCCCGCGCCGAACACGATGGCGACCGGACGCGGCGACGCGTCCTCGTCGGCCAGAATGAGCCGTTCGTAGCGCGCCTGGATGCCCACCCACACAAGGACGCCGAGGACGACGGCGGCGAGGACCGCAAGCGCGACGCTCCGAACCGCCACCCGTATCGCCGCGGGGCGACGGGCGCCTCGCGCGGCTTCATGTTTGTCTGCTTTCATTTCCGTCAAATGGCCGATGGATTGCCTCACTTGCAGGACTATAATAACCGCATCATTGCGCGTTCGCGCAACGGGCGGGCTGCGTTGCGCTATGGAACTGCCCTGTTAGAACCGTTGGTTTGATGCAAACGATCCCCGTCGATGCCAGACGAGCAGCGCCCGTGCGCACGCGCTGGTTTTCTACCATGCGGGCCCGGGTGTTGGCCGTGGTGCTGCTCACCATGCTTCCGGCGTTCGCCCTGTTGTTCTTCAACGCCGCGGACGAGCGCGAGCGCGCGCTCGGCGTAACGAGGGAGGGCGCGCTCTCGACCGTCAGGTTAATCGCCACACAACAGTCGCAGTTGATTCGCAGCACGCGCCAGATGATGCAGCTCATCGCGCAGGCGGAGGGCGTGCGGGAAGGGGACCCGGTTGCCTGCAACCGCGCGCTGAACAGCATATACGCCGTCACGCAAGGGTACCGCGGCTTTAGCGTCGCCCGGCCGAACGGTGACGTCTTCTGTGTGGCGCCGCCGCGTGACCTCGGTCAGCCGCTCAACACGGCGCACCGGTCATATTTCCAGAAGGTTGCGGAGACCGGACGATTCGCTATCGGGGACTTTCAGATTGGCGCGGTGACCGGAACCCCGAATGTCTCGTTTGGCTACCCAATCACCGATACAGCGGGCAGCCTAACGGGAGTTGTGTGGGCCGCGTGGAGCATTGACCGGATCAACGACCTCGCGTCCACCTGGCGCCTGCCGGAGGGCAGCTCGGTTCTGGTGATGGATAGCCTGGGCACGGTCGTCACGCGCTATCCGCAGTGGGAGGACTGGGTCGGGCAGTCATTTCGCGAGAGTGAGCTGTTCCAGCGGATGCTGGCGCAACCCGAGGGGACGGAACGGCTCCCCGGCCTGGATGGCGTGGCGCGTTGGTTCGCGTTCAGCCGCGTCAGTTCGAGCCCTCTGGGCACTGCCCCGGGCGACGAGTCGTATCTGTATGTCGCGGCGGGGTTATCCGACGAGTCATTCATCCGCAGCGTCAACAACCGGCTGCTGCTCAACCTGCTGACGCTGACGCTGATTTCGGCGCTTGGCCTTATTATGGCGTACGGACTCACCGAGTGGATGATCGGGCGCCGGGCGCGGCGCATGTCGGAGACGACGCGGCAGTTGCAGTTAGGCAACTGGTCCGCGCGGACGGGCATGACCGCCGACGAAGGCGAGCTCGGCGCCCTGGGCCAGACGGTAGACGAAATGGCCGACGCGCTACAGGAACGAGACCGCGCGCTCCAGACGGTCAACGCGGAACTGGAGGAACGCGTAGCGTTCCGGACGGCCGAACTCGCGGCGGCAAACGCGCAGCTGATGGCCTCGCAGGACCAGCTGCGCCGCCTGTCGCGCGAGCTGCTGGAGGTTGCGGAGGAGGAACGGATTCGCCTGGCGAACGACGTCGGCGACGAGATTGGGCAAGGTTTGACGAGCATCAAGATGGACGTCGTGCTGGCCCAAAGGCATATTGCGGAGGGCAAGATAGCGGACGCCAAACACCATCTTGTCGCCGCGGTCCGCCATCTCGATTCACTCGTGCAGTCTGCGCGCGAGATTGCCGGCGATCTGCGGCCGAGCGTGCTGGACGACTTCGGCCTTACCGCGGCCGCGGAGGGCCAGCTCGCGGAGTTCGAGCGGCAAACAGGCTCGGCAACGCGGCTGAGAGCGAAGGTGGATGAGAGCAAGCTGACGAGCGCCGTGAGCACCGCCGCATTTCGTGTCCTCCAGGAGGCGCTTCGCAATGTGGCGCAGCACGCGCACGCGTCCGAGGTCGACGTCGAGCTGTTCACCGTGGACGGTCAACTGGTGCTGGAAGTGCGAGACAATGGGCAGGGCTTTACGCCGGGCGACCTAACCAAGCCGCAATCGATCGGCGTGCTGGGCATGCGCGAGCGGGCATTGCAGTTAGGCGGAACGGTTGAAGTTGTCGGCGCGCCGGGTCACGGCGCCACGCTTACGCTTGTTCTCCCTGTTGCGGCGTGGGAGACAGTAGGAACGGTGGCAAATGATTAAGGTGCTGATGGCAGACGATCATGCGATCGTCCGCAAGGGGCTGCGTCAGATCCTGAATGAAGGGTCGGCGCTGTGCCAGGTGGAGGAGGCCGTCAACGGGCAGGAAGTGTTGAACAAGGTCTATGACGGGGTGTTCGACATCCTCGTGCTCGACATTTCGCTCCCTGACCGGAATGGATTGGAGTTGGTGCGCGAGATCAAGAGTGTGCGCCCCAAGCTGCCGATCCTCATGCTCAGCGTCCACCCGGAGGACCAGTACGCGATTCGCGCGTTGAAAGCGGGCGTAGCCGGCTATCTGAATAAAGAAAGCGCGCCGGAACAACTCGTGCAGGCCATCGAGCGCATCGTGGC
The DNA here is from genome assembly GCA_025454635.1 of Anaerolineae bacterium. Lineage (GTDB taxonomy): Bacteria > Chloroflexota > Anaerolineae > CG2-30-64-16 > CG2-30-64-16 > JALOOB01. Next base: position 3,461 of record JALOOB010000155.1, on the reverse strand, counting down.
CGGCGGGCGCTACATCAGCCCGAGCCTTGCGGAGGCGCTCGCGGCGAGCGTTGGCGGCAACACGGACGCCCTGCCGCACGAGGCGCTCTCCGACCGCGAGTTCACCGTGCTGCTGCGGATCGGCGCGGGCAAATCCGTGAGCGAAATCGCGGACGAGTTAGGGTTAAGCGTCAAGACCGTGAGCACTTATCGAGCGCGCATTCTTGAGAAGATGAGTATGAGCAGCAATGCGGACCTGATCCGGTATGTGATCGACCATAAGCTGGTGTAGACCCAAAAGCGGGCGTCTTAATCGAATTGCTTGTATTGGATAGGTGAGGATGGGCAAGCTGAGTTGGGTTGGTGGGTTGGGCGGCAATGGCAACGGGTCGGGGGAGAACGGCGCGCCGCGCGGTCCTGAAGCGGGTGCGACGACCTGGTCGCCGCGACTGGTGGTGACCGCGACGCTGATTGTCCTGGGCATTGCCGCGGCGTTTTTCCTCCTGTTCCGCTTCTACATGGTGGTCTTCCTCTTTCTGGTTGCGGTCATGCTGGGCGTCGCAACCAAGCCGGTCGTCGGGTGGCTGCAGAAGCGCGGCGTCCGCGCCGAGATCGGCGTGATCCTCGTTTATCTGGCCCTGCTGGCGCTCGTCGGCGTCTTCATCGTCATCGTCGCGCCCATGATTGCGGAGCAGGCCACGTCGGTCGTCGACCGGCTGCCTCAGTATTACACCGAGCTGCGCCAGGCGTTAATCGACTCCAACAACCGGCTGGTGCAGCGCGTCGCGCTCGGCCTGCCTGTCACGCTGGACTTTTCGCTCGGCGCGGCTTTGAACGGGGAGGGCGGCGCCGCGGCGGACAATGCCGCGACCGCGGCCGTGGACTTCACGGCCGCGGTCCACGTCGTCGGCAACGTTTTGCAGTCCATCTTTGTCGTCATCGCGATTCTCGCGCTGGGGTTTTTCTGGGTGCGCGAGGGCGAGGTGCTTGTCCGCCGCATCCTGCTCCTGCTGCCTGCGGAGCGTCGCGAGCCGACCCGCGAGGTTTACGGAGAGATGGAGGGCAAAGTCGCGGCGTACTTCCGCGGCCAGATCATCCTGTGTGGGGTGGTGGGCATCATGTCTCTGGTGGGCTACGCCGCGATTGGCCTGCCTTACGCCCTCGGCCTTGCGCTCATCATGGCGATTTGCGAGGCGATCCCGATGGTCGGGCCGCTGATCGGCGCAGTGCCGGCCCTGCTGGTTGCGCTGGCGCTGGCCCCCGACAAAATCCTTTGGACCGTCGCGATCATCTTCGTCATCCAGACCTCGGAGAACAACCTGCTCGTCCCGCGGGTGATGGATCGCTCGGTGGGGATCAATCCGATCATCACGATCCTGGGGATCACCGCATTTGGGGCGTTGTTCGGGTTCGCCGGCGCGCTGCTGGCGATCCCGCTGACCGCGATGGTGCAGATTGTCGCGACGCGGCTGGCCTTTCGCGAACCGGCCGCGCCGGACGTCAGTCGCAGCAGGGCGGGGATTTTGCGGCTGGCCGCGCAGGAGTTGATCCAGGACGTGCGCAAGTCGTCCCGCGTCGAATCCGAAGAGACGACGCTGATCGACCCTGAGGTCGAGCGCGCAGAGGACCTGCTCGAAGGCATCGCGGTGGACCTGGACAAGGTGCTCACGGATCGCGAGGTGGAGGAGAGCAACGCGGCCGGAAAGGACGGCTTCCAATGAACGTGCGCCGCTTTGCCCTCTCCGTCCTGATCGTCTTTGCGCTGCTGTTTGCGGCGATCATCCTGTGGCGCATTTCGGGCATCGTGCTGCTCTTCATCGGATCGCTGGCGGTCGCGGCTGCGACGCGCGCGCCCATCGAGGGGTTGATGGCGCGACGGGCGCCGCGCGCGGTCGCCGTGCTCGTCGTCTACCTCACCATTCTCGTCGTTTTCGGCGCGCTGGGCTTCTTCCTGTATCAGTCGCTGGGCCGGGAGCTTGGCTCGATCACGGAGGACCTGAGCGCCATCTATCGAAACCTGGCGGTGCGCTGGGGGGGCGACCTTGCGTCGGATCTGCCCGCGTTGAGCGCGCGGTTGCCCACGCCGGAGCAACTCGGCCAGCTTCTCGCAGGCGATCAACTGACTGCGCTGGCGCAGCGGCTCATGGGCGTTACGAGCGGGCTGTCCAACTTCCTCACTTATGCGGGCATCGCGCTGGTGGTGAGCATCTACTGGATTGCGGACCGGCTGCGGTTTGAACGGCTGCTGCTGTCGCTGCTGCCGGCAACCCATCGCACGCGGGCCCGCACCGTGTGGCAGCGGCTCGAGGCAGGCGTCGGCGCGTACATCCGCAGCGAGGTGGCGCAAGGTTTGATCGCGGGCCTGCTGCTTGCGCCGGTCTTCGCGCTGATGGACTTGCGGTATCCGGTCTTCTGGGCGCTGATCGGCGCGCTGACATGGTTTATCCCGCTGGTGGGCGCGCTCATCTTCCTGATCCCACTGTGGCTGATCACCTGGGTGCAGAACGGGGCCCTGATTGCGAGCGCGGCGGTCGCGTACAGCATTGCGGTTTTCGCCCTGCTAGAGTTAGTCGTCGAGCGGCGCATGGTTGCGCCGGAGGGCCGCAACAATATCCTGGTCCTGCTGGTCATGCTGGCGATGGCGGATGCGCTGGGTCTCGTCGGGCTGCTGCTCGCGCCGCCGGTCGCCATGGCGATCCACATCTTCCTCACCCAGCTGGTGACACCCGCGATCGTTGCCAACGACGCAGAGGCCCTGGCGCCGAGCGTTGAGGCGCTTGAAGAACGTCTGGACGAGGTCCGGCAGGTGGTGGAGAAGCTCGAGGCGGGCAGCGCGCCGCGCCTTGTCAACATGACTGAGCGCATGGCGGAGCTGCTGCGACAGGCGCGGGAGTCGTGAAGACCGCGTGTAGGACAAAAGCAGGCGCGCAGATGCTTTTGGTCCTACAGAAGACAGGCAGGGCTGCCGACAGCCAGAACAGGGCAGTTCAGGTATACGATGGGATAGGTATTGGACAGAAAGGAAGCAGAGGATGAACGACGACGTAATGGGTGGGATGTGGAAGCAGATTAAGGGCAGCGTGAAATCGGCATTCGGTAAGTTGACGGACGACGATCTGACCGAGATCGAGGGCGATGGCGAGCGGATGCTCGGCAAGCTGCAGGAACGCTACGGTTACACCCGGGCGGACGCGGAAAAGGCGTGGAACGACTTCAAGGGCGGCATGAACCGTGACGCCGGCCGCGCGGAGGACGAAGCGGAGGACGCGGTCGACGAGGCCAAGCGGGGCCTCCGCCGCGCGCTCGAATAACAGGGTCGCGCAGCGCCGCGCGTTTGCGCGACCGGCGCCCGATCTTGATTTCTGCGCTCTCTGGCTCCTTTGTGGCAGAATACACGCAACACAGTGCGCCACGGAGGAGCCAGTGGATATTCGGGCCTATAACAAAGAAGCCTGGGACCGCCAGGTTGCCGAGGGCAACCC
>JALOOB010000154.1 GCA_025454635.1 Anaerolineae bacterium | reverse complement strand
GTCGCGGCCTTCGCGATCTCCAACGGCTCCAGCACGTCGGCCATCACGGAGGAATAGGCGTGCTGCTCGCAGGCGCCTGCGATGACGACGATACGATCGTCCCGCCGCAGGTACTCCTCGATGCCCATCCAGTTCATCTCGTCGAACAGCATAGTCCCCTCGTTTCAGTTCAGCCGCGCGGCCTGCTCGGTCAGCGAGTCCAGCGACCCCCGCACCATCGCCGCGTCCTCCGCGTCCGGTTCGACAAGCAGGTAACGCTGGAGCATCTGGGCCGCGCTCAAGGGCCGACCCCCGCGGGCGTAGATAAAGCCGAGGTCGCGCAGGTGCGCGTGGACGTCGGGCTGGGTGACGATGAGCCGCTCTACGACGCGCGCGGCGGCCTGCCAGTCGTTCCTGCCCAGGTACACGCCGCGCAGGTTGAAGAGCATGCGAGCAAGAATCGCTCGCGCCGGCTGCGGCGCCAGCCAATCGGGGTCGACCGAGCCGCGGAAGCCAGTGCGCCGCTGGAGCAGCTCGCGCAGATCGACCGTGTCGAGCGGGCCCGCGCCTTCAAACGGATCGAAGAAGTGCTGGCGGCCGGCGATGCGGACGGCGACGACAAAGTGGCCGGGCAGGCCGATGCCTTCGGCGGCCAGGCCGGCATCGGCCGCGAGATGCAGGAAGAGCGATGACAGGGCAATGGGCAAGCCAACGCGGCGCTCGATCACCTCGTTGAGGTAGCTGTTGGCCGCGTCGTAATACTCGTCCTCGTTGCCGCGCAGAAGCAGCTCATCCGAGAGGAAACGCGCCACCTCGATGGCCCGTTCTAGGTCTGCGGCGCCCTGCGGCAATTGGGCGCGCAGCATTTCCCCCCAGTCGTCAAGGCGGCGCAAGTAGCGGGATGGGCGCATCGCCGGATGCGCGATCTCCCGCGCAAACAGCAGCGCCGCAACAGTCAGGCGGGGCGCGTCGCGCGAGACTTCCTCCGCGAAGGTCAGGGCATCCACTTCGGCGTAGTCGGCTGCCATCTACATCACCTTCTCAAACGCGGGCAGAGTCAGCTCGCCGCAGAGGTCCTGCCCCATCAGTTCGCGCACCTGCCGGGGTGAATGCCCGGCGCCAAAGAGGTAGTGCAGCTTGCACAACGCGGCCTCGGTCGTCATGTCGTACCCGCTGATAACGCCGGCGCGCGCAAGCGCGGCGCCCGTCGCATACTCGCCCAGGTGCACCGCGCCGCGCAGACACTGGGTGCACGCGACGATGACCACGCCTCTGTCCGTCGCCGCGCGGATCGTCCCGAGCAGATTGCCGTCGCGGTCGGGTCCGTTGCCGACCCCGTAGGTCAGGAGCGCAAGGCCTTCCAGCGGTGGCTGGAGCACGTTTGCCAGCAGCTCGGAGGAGACGCCAGGGAACAGGCGGAACGCGCCGATCGTCGGCTCGCGCACCGGCTCGACCAGGTGCGGATGACCCCGCTGCTCGCGCCGCAGGTGGGACGGGTCGACGTGAACTTCCACGCCGACGGTCGCCAGCGGAGGGTAGTTGGGCGAGTCAAACGCTTCCAACCCTTCCGCGTTCACCTTTGTCGCGCGGCAGCCGCGGAGCAGCCGGTTGCCGAAGTAGAGCGTGACTTCGGGCACCGGCGCCTCGGCCGCGATCAGCATGGAGGTGACCAGGTTGCTCCGCGCGTCGTTGCGCACTTCGGAGAGGGGGATCTGTGAGCCGGTGATGATGACCGGCTTGTTGAGTCCCTGGATGAAGAACGGGAGGGCAGACGCGGTGTAGGCCATCGTGTCGGTGCCGTGGAGCACGAGAAAGCCGTCGTACTCATCGTAGTGCGTGACGATGTCCCGGCCGATGCGGAGCCAGTCCGCGGGGCGCATATTGGACGAGTCCAGCAGCGGCTCGTACTCGTGCAGGGTGTAGGCGGGCATCCGGGGATCGGCCAGCTCCGGCATCTGCGCCATTTGCTCCGCCAGGAAGCCGGGCTGAGGCGCGTAACCCTCGTCGGTCCGCCGCATGCCGATGGTGCCGCCCGTGTAAGCAATGTACAGTCGTTTCATAGAAAGAGTGAACTCAACGCAGATGACGCAGATGGGAAAAGATTGACAAGATCAACAACGGGTTTATCGATCATGTTGATCCGCCCCATCTGAGTTATCTGCGTTGAATTCCAAAATCCCCTTCAGGTCAGGCGGCCGCCAGAGCGCGGACTTAAGCACCTTGCCGTCGCCCCGGTAAATCACCCGGCCGTTCTCATCCAGCTTGCTCATGTTGCTGTGGTGCACCTCGGCAAAGAGCGCCTCCGCGAGGTCCTGCAGGCCGTGGGAAACGTACGTGCCGAGGACGACGTACATCAGGTCGCTCAGGGCATCCGCCACACCGACCAGGTCGCGCGCCTCGGCTGCCTGGCGGTACTCGTTGAGTTCCTCCTGGATCAGGCTGACGCGCAAGGCGATCGTCTCGTCGCTCAGATCTGCCGTCGGCGCGTGCTCGAGATGCGCGCCGAACACCCGGTGGAACTCCTCGAGCATCCGCAACTGGTCTCGCACAGGGGCCTCCTGCTTGGTTTAGCCGATTCTAGCATAGTTTGTACGGAACCAAACAGTCCGCCCCGCGGGGCGGGAGTATAAAGCAGCAACCTGCCGCCCGCCGGCGCGATGATGTCCCGCGCCTGCCGGCATCCCGAAGGCGATGACTGAACCACTGAAAGAAGCCCAGGGAAGTGCGCCCGCAGCCCCGCCTGCGGGCAGTCGCGCGCGGGAAGTGGCGGCCGTTGCGGCCATTGTGTTGATCCTCGTCGCGGTGGCGCTGGCGGCGCTCTGGCCGTGGCGCGAAAGCGGCGCCGCGCAGTCCGCGACCCTCGCCCGTTACGCGCCGTCGTTCGACGGATCGTCGACCCTCAACGCGAAGCTGGACGCGAACGGCAGCGTTGCGCTGTGGCAGAGCGTCAACCGGAAGCATCTGCAGAGCGCAGCCGCATACGCGACTGAGATCAATCCCGCGCAGCGACAGGCCGTTGAGAGCCTCTACGCCACAGACGACGCAACGCCCCCTGACGACTTTGTCGCGCTCCTTGCCGGTGCGCAGCTGATCCACGAACGCGTCACGGAACTCGACACGCGGGGTGGGTATACGGAGACGCTCAACCTGCGGCTGCGGAACCCGCAGGGCGAGTTCGTGGTCGCGCTCAATGCCGACGACCCCCGACAACAGCTCGTCTTCACGCCCCCGCTGCATGCCCTGCCGGCCGAGCTGCGGGCCGGCGAGCGCTGGGAGGGCGCGGGGCGGATCGGCGCGCAAGCGGCCTACACCATCACGGGCGAGGTGACGGAGGCGGACCCTTACCGGGGCGCGCTTGGCGAGTTCGACGACTGCGTGCTGGTGAAGAACCGCTTTGTCATTAGCCTGGCCGAGCAGACGCTCGACGACCGGCGGTGGGCGGACACTTACTGCGCGGGTGTGGGGCTCGCGGCGGAGGTCGAGGTTGCCGCGGCGACCGGCGCGGAGACGCGTTGGGTCGCTCTGGCGTCGAACGGGGAGAACGGCGGCGCGGCGTTCTTGGCAAGTCTGCCGACGTCTCCACCCGCGCCGGCGCCGCCGGACATCGCGCCGAGAGACGAGTGGCAGCTTACCCGCACAGGCCGCTACGCGAGCGGCATCGACACCGCGGCCACTATCGCGCCCGTCTACCTGCCCAACCCGCCCGCGCTGCTCGTCGCTTCGCACGACGGCGACCTCATCGCGCTCGACGCATCGTCAGGGTTTGCCGATCCCATCTGGCGCTTCAGCCCGGGCGGGACCGTCTATGGCCGGCCCGCGTTCGACGCGCAGCAGGGGCGCATCTATTTCGGCGCGAGCGACAAGCGACTGTATGCGCTGGACAGCCGGGGCCTCTTCCTCTGGTCGTTCCTCACCGGCGACAACGTCGCGACGCAGCCGGTCGTCTTCGAAGACCTCGTGATCTTCGGCAGCGAGGACCGCAATATCTACGCGGTCGAAAGCGCAGACGGAGAACTCCGCTGGCAGAGGGAGACGGGGGCGGCAGTCGTCGCCTCGCCCGCGCTTGCGCTCACGGAAGATGGCGAACCCGTCGTCATTGCCGGTTCGGATGACGGCGTCGCCTACGGGCTGGATGCGCGCAGCGGCGGGGTGTTGTGGCGCTACGAGAGCGGCAAGCCCATCGAGGCGCCCGTCCTCGTAGTGGACGGCGTGGCATTCGTGACCTCTACCGCGGGCAGCGTGAGCGCGCTCGATCCCCTCACGGGCGAAGAGCAGTGGGTGGCAAGCGTCAGCGAACGGCCCGTCCGTTTCGCGCCGGCAGTCGCAGCCGACCGGCTGGTTGTCGTCGACCAGCAAGGCTATGCGAGCGCGTACTCGCTGGCCGGCGGACGCCGGCTGTGGCAGAGCATCGAATTCGACTATCTCGGCGCGCCCCTGCTGGTGGGCGAGCGGTTGTACGTAGCGGGCTCAGGTGGCGTGGTTCACGAGCTCGACCTGGAGGGGCGGCGCGTCGAGACCTGGCGGATGGCTGGCGCAAGCGACGTCACGGACGGTGAGCCGCGCCTCGACTTTGGGCCGGTGGCGGGGGGCGGCGCGATCTGGACCGTGGACAGCCGCTCGGTTGTCCGGCGCATCGGCGGCGCGGTCAATGGGCCGGGCCACATACCCCTGGGTTGGGTGCGACAGGTAAACCAGCCGCCGTTTGCGATGGACCTGTTGAAGGCGGCGCCCGTGCGATGGGGCGATTCTGCGTTAGCCATCGACGAAGGGGGCCGTCTCGTCGAGCTTGACCCTGCGACGGGCGCGGTTTCGCTCAAGGCGGAGAGTGGCGTCGAGGCCGCGCGCATCGAGCCGGCGCCGGCGGGGGATTTGCTCATCCTCACGAACGCAAACGGCCTGACGGCGATCAGGCCGGCGGACGGCGACGTGGCGTGGCAGGCTGAAGGCGGCACGACAACGCGCCCGCCCCTGCCCGCGGGTGATACGCTATTGTGGAGCGCAGCGACGGCGGACGGCTCGGGCGCGCGCCTTGCCGCTCTCAACGCAATCACGGGCGAAGAGGTGTGGGCCCGGGAGTTCCCGGGCATCGCGGTGCCCGGCGGGTTGGTGGCAGAAGGCGCATCCGTCTGGGCGTCTGCTCCCTTGTCCCGCTTCGACCGGACAAGCGGCGAGACAGTCTGGGAAGCAAGCGAACTGACCGGCGGCGCCGGCTCCCCGGCTCTCTCGCCCGACGGCGAGGTCGTGTATGTGGGACGGCTGGATGCCCTCTCTGGCGGCGAGGTCGTCGCGCTGGACGCGGACACCGGTGACATTCTGTGGCGCTCGCCGCTAGGGCAGAGCGCGCTCAGCTTCCTCGAACAGCCATGGGTTAGCGGCGACGTCCTCGTCGTTCCGACGTTGGACGGGGGCGTCCTCGGGCTGGACCGCCGCACCGGCGCGGTTGTCTGGGATGCCGCGCTGCCCGCGGCACGGTTCGGCGCGCTCACTGTGGACGGCGGCCGCGCGTACATGGCGCTGACGGACGGGCAGGTGGTCGCGCTCGATACAAGCAACGGCGAGATCGTTGCGCGAGGGGGCGATCGCGAGGGTGGGCTGGAGGCGTACGGCTTCGCGCAGCGTCCGCTGCTGATCGGCGACCGCCTCATCGTGAGCTTCGGCAGCGCGCTGCGCGGCTATTCGCTCGCAGAGCTCGCGCCATGAACGCGTTCAACCGCCTTCGTCCCACGCGCGGGACGCTGATCGCGCTGCTCGGTTTCCTGTGGGCTATCTCGTTCGGCGCGCTGCGCGACTTCGTCTGGGCAGACATCCGCGAGGGTCTGATCGATCTGCGCGGGCTGAGCCGGCCGACGCGCGCGCTGGCATGGATCGGATTCGGACTGCTCGGCCTGATGCTTATCGCCATCCTGTTCAACGATTTCTGGCGCGCGTCCTCGCCCCTGCTGACGCTGACCGAGCCGCTGCCCGGCCGCGGGCGCATGCTGCCGGTCGCGGTGCTGCCCGCCACGCTGTTCCTCCTGTCGGTCGCATGGGCGTTCCTCCTCGCCGGCGCCCTGCGCAGCCATATCCTCATCCGGCTCGGCGTGCTGTTTCTCTTTCTGCCCGCGGCGGGGCTCTGGCTCGCCAACTCGCTGGCGTCGGCGGGGATCAGCGGCGTCGGCTTGGGGCTGGTGGTGAGCGCCGTGGCGACGGTAGCCGTGCCCCTGTTCTTCATCTTCGCCGCGCGGCGCCGGCCGCGGCCCGCCGGCGAATTCCTTGCGCTGCTGATCTTGACCGCGCTCGTATTCATCCCCACCCAGGCGGACGACGTGGAGAGCTGGCGGCAGCTCGGCAGCCCGCTCATGGTCGCGAAGATCGAGGCGACGCTCGGCTTCCTCGGCTACCTGATCCTGCCGCTGCTGCTCCTCGTCGGCGTGGACATCGCCAACTTCGCGCGGCAGGCGTCGGGCTGGACGATGCGGGTGGCGACAGAACGCTTCCCGTTCTGGCTTGAGGTCGGCGCCCTGGTCGCGCTGCTTGCGCTGCGCCTCCGATTTGTCGGCGGCGAGCTGGCGGAGCGTATTGCTGCGGATGGAGCGCGGGCGACTGCGTTGGCGTACGCGGGCTCGCTCGGCGTCGTCGCGGTGATCGGCCTCGCGTGGCTGCTGGCCACGCGGGCGCCCGCCGCTTCCACTCCGGCTGCGGCGGAGACGGTTGCGGCGGGGGACGCGGCCACTGACGGGGAACGCCTTGCGCTGCCGCTGATCCTCGCGTCGAACGGCGCGCAATTGATCGCGTTCGCGGGCTTGTGGATCAGCCTCGGGCTGCTGCCGCTGCTGACCGTCGTTGGCTCGCTGAGTGGCGCGGCGGACCGCTTCGGCAAGGCCGCCGCCTTGCCGTGGACCATTGCCGTCGACGTCCTGGCGATCGTCGCAGCCGTCTTCATGGCGCGCAGAGGCCGGCGCGGGGCCGCGCTTTACCTGGCAATCTTCGGCATGCTGGCGCTCTGGTTCGAACTGACCTCGCCGGGACGCCCTCTCGCCGCCCTGACGTGGGAGGGCGCGCAGCCGACGGACTTCTGGCTCACGGTGACGCTGGTCGCCCTGGCGCTCGTCTGGGCCGCGCAGCGGCGGCTGACGGAGCAGCGCGTTGCCGCGCTGCTGTTCGCGGGCATTCTCACCGGGCTGCTGCGGCAGACCGATTTCATTTCGAGCCCGTTCAGCCCTATCTTCGGCTTCGCCGGCGTGGGCTTTCTTGTCTTCGGTCTCGCCTGGGACGCGCTCACCGCGGGATCGTGGGCGAACCGCGAGACGCGCGGCTTGCCGCGCACCGGGCGCATCTTTCTGTACCTGGGATACGTTCTGCTTACGGTTACGGCGGTGAACTGGGCTGTGACCGGGCATGACCTTGCTGCGGTGGGGCGCCTCACGGGCGACGTGGCGATTGCCGGCCTCAATCGGTTTGGCCGGCCGATGTTGTACGCCGTCATGGCGGCGGCGCTGTTGAATCCGGATTCGCTGAAGGAGGATCAGGAATGAATTACCGACGATTGGGCAAGGCGGGGTTGAAGGTGAGCGAGCTGTCGCTCGGCGCGTGGGTGACCTACGGCGGGCAAGTGGGCCAGGACATCGCAGAGCGGTGTATGGCCGAAGCTTGGGAGCACGGCGTCAACTTCTTCGACAACGCGGAGGGGTACGCGGAGGGCAACGCCGAAATCGTGATGGGCAACGCCTTCAAGCGGCTGGGGTGGAAGCGCGAGGAGTTCGTCGTCTCGACGAAGGTCTTCTGGGGCGGCAACGGGCCGAACCAGACCGGACTCTCGCACAAGCACGTCATCGAGGGCGTGAACAATGCGCTGCGGCGGCTGCAGGTGGAGTACGTCGACCTGTGCTTCTGCCACCGGCCCGACCCCGAGACGCCGATCGAAGAAACCGTCCGCGCGATGGACATCCTCGTTAAGCAGGGCAAGGTGTTCTATTGGGGCACGTCCGAGTGGAGCGCGGCCGAAATCGCCTACGCGTACGCAGTGGCGAAGGAGAACCACCTGACCCCACCGAGCATGGAGCAGCCGCAGTACAACATGCTCGTGCGGGACCGGTTCGAGAAGGAGTACGCGCCGCTCTACCGCGACCTCGGCTACGGCACGACCATCTGGAGCCCGCTCGCGTC
>JALOOB010000465.1 GCA_025454635.1 Anaerolineae bacterium | reverse complement strand
TCGAGGATCATCGAGTCGGCGCACACGTCGACCACCTTCGCCCGGTAGATGTCGGCAAGCTGTACGATCTCGAAGCGCGTCTTCTCGTTCACCGCAACCTTAATAAGCGCAAGGTCGCGCATAACGGCCGGCTGCCGGGTCACGTCCTGCACCTCGATCACGTTGACCAGCTTGTACAGGTTGTGCTCCACCATGGTCGCGTCGGTCTTGTTCGCGTCGACCACGATGGTCATCCGGGAGATTTCCGGCGAGTCCGTGTGGCCGACGGTCAGGCTCTCGATGTTGAACCCGCGGCGGCGGAACAGCCCCGCCACCCGCGTCAGGACGCCGGGCTTGTTCTCCACGAGCGCCACGAGCACGTGCGGGGCCTGCGTAGCGGTTGTGGTTCGGTCGATGTAGGGCATATCTCCTCCTAACAAATCGCAGATTGAAAATTGAAAACTGAAGATATCTTCAATCTTCAATCCGCAATCTTCAATCAATAACCCGCCGCGATCCGCTCGTTCATCGGCCGGCGCAGCATCTCGTTCAGCGACTTGCCGGGCGCGACCATCGGGTACACGTTGACTTCCTCCTCGACCACGAAGTCCATCAGGACCGGGCCGGGGATGGAACGCGCTTCCGCGATCACGTCTTCGACCTCGGCGCGCTTGGTCGCGCGCATCCCGACGATGCCGTACGCGTCCGCCAGCTTGAGGAAGTCCGGCGCCTTGATCTGCACTTCCGAATAGCGCTTGCTGTGGATCAACTCCTGCCACTGCCGCACCATGCCCAGGTAGCCGTTGCGCATGACCGCGATCTTGACTGCGCAGTTCTCCTGCGCCAGCGTCGCCAGTTCCGGGATGCTCATCTGGAAGCCGCCGTCGCCCACCACGGCCCATACCTCGTCGTCCGGCCGGGCAAACTTCGCGCCCATGGCAGCCGGCACTCCGTAGCCCATCGCGCCGAGCCCGCCGGAGGTCAGGAACCGGTCGGGATTCTCGTGGCGGTAGTACTGCGCGGTCCACATCTGGTGCTGGCCTACGTCGGTTACGATGGTGGCCTTTTCGGCGCGGGTCGCGCGGTGAATGGCATCGATCACGTAGGGCACGTGGGGCGCCCGTTCGTGGCCGTTGGCCATGATGTCGCGCGCAGCCGAGTCCGTCCGCCACTCTTCGATCTGGCTGAACCAGGCCGAGCGGTCCCGCTTCTCCACCTGCGGCAGAAGTTGGTCGAGCACGGCGCGCACGTCGCCCACGATCCCGACGTCGGTCGTCACGTTCTTGCCGATCTCCGCTGGGTCGATGTCGACATGGATCACGTCGGCGTTCTGCGCGTACGTAGCGAGGTTGCCCGTGACGCGGTCGTCGAAGCGCATGCCGAGTGCGATGAGCAGGTCGGCATTGTGGATCGCCTGGTTGACGAACGCCTCGCCGTGCATGCCCATCATGCGCAGGTTCAAGGGGTGCGATTCGGGCATCGCGCCGATGCCCAGCAAGGTGGTCGAGACGGGAATCTGGCCGATTTCGGCGAGGGTGCGGAGTTGGTCGTGCGCGCCTGCGAGGATGATGCCGTGGCCGGCGAGGATGACGGGGCGCTGGGCGGAGTTGATCAGGGCTGCGGCCCGGCGCACCTGGTCCGCCATGCCCCGCATCTTCAGCCGGTAGCCGGGCAGGCGCAGCTTGATCGCGTCGTAGTCGTACTCGGTCGACTTGAACTGCACGTCCTTACACACGTCGACCAGCACGGGTCCGGGCCGTCCGGATTTCGCGATGTGAAACGCCTCTTTCAGCGCGGGCGCCAGCTCCGCCACATCCTTGATCAGGTAGTTGTGCTTAGTGATGGGGAGCGTAACGCCGGTGACGTCGGTCTCCTGGAACGCGTCCGTGCCGACAAAGGGGGAAGCGACCTGCCCCGTGATGGCGACGAGGGGGATGGAGTCCATCATCGCGCCGGCCAGTCCGGTGACGAGGTTCGTCGCGCCCGGCCCGGACGTCGCCATGCAGACGCCCACCCGGCCCGATGCCCGCGCGTAACCATCAGCCGCGAACGCTGCGTTTTCCTCGTGCCGAACGAGGACGTGATGGACGGGGTAGTCCAGCAGCGCGTCGTAGGCGGGCATAATCGCGCCGCCGGGGTATCCGAAGAGCACGTCGACGCCCTCGCGGATGAGACTTTCCCAGATGATCTGGGCGCCAGTCCGTTGCATGTGTACCTCCCGTAATAGTGCTTTAGAGGTTGGGGCGCTCACCACAAAGAACGAAGGACACTAAGGTTCACTAAACCTTTGTGAAACTTTGCCTCTTTGGTTCTTGGTGGTTAGCTCGACGCCTTTATCGAGGGGCAACACTGCCGGGGCCAACGGTGGCGAGGCGCCCGCGATGGCGGGCGTGCCGCTATTGCGGCAAAGAAAAGGGCCTCCTGGTCGGGAGGCCCTCTGCGGCTTTCAGGGTCTACTTTGGCGGTCTGGCCTTAGCAGGTCCTCCCAAGTGGAGTTAGCTCCTCAAGAACGAGGAGCTTGCTAATAAGGACCAGGTACTTCCTCAACTGTGGCGGAACTCTAACATAGGTTACGGAGGGTTGTCAAATGCGAAAAACCGCGCGAAGGTGGGCATCGCAAGCGACCCATCTACCCGTACACCTCCGGATTCACGCAATTCGGCAGGCGCTCCCCGCGCACCCCTGCCAGAAGGTTCTGTGCGGCCATCAGCGACATTTTCTGCCGCGTCGCGACGCTGGCGCTGGCAATATGCGGGACGACGATCAGGTTGTCCAGCGTCAGCAGCGGGCTGTCCATCGGCAGCGGCTCCGGGTCGGTTACGTCGAGCGCGGCGGCGAAGATGCGGCGCTCTGAGAGGGCCTCGTACAGCGCGCCGGGGTCGACTACTGGCCCGCGGGCAGTATTAATCAGGATTGCGGTCGGCTTCATTAAGGCCAGCCGCTCG
>JALOOB010000153.1 GCA_025454635.1 Anaerolineae bacterium | reverse complement strand
GGGCGGCCGGCGACAATGCGCGCAAGCGCTTCGGCGTTCGCCGCGTCAACATCGACGCCACCGCGCGTGCGCGCGATGTCGGCGTACCCCTCCAATGGGGGCCGCCAGTCGACTGCCACGGCGGGCGCGCCCTGGCTGACCATGCTCTCGTAGAATGATTCGAGGCCGACGTTGATCGGCTTGAGGGGCTGTTGGAAGAGGCTCATGGGTTCTCCTCGGGCGCGTACGGGCGTTTGATGCGCGCACGCGCGGTGTTCGCCAGCGCGTCGGCGTTGTGGGCGAAGGGTGCCATGCCCCGATTACCCTCGCAGCAGGTCGCCGCCCTGCGTGATCAGGCCGGCAAGGCGAGCGGCGGACGCGTTGTCGGGCAGCACGACGACGCCCGCGGCGCGCAGCTTGGCCTCCTGCTCGCTGAGGGGCTGCGGGTCCTGCTCGGCGCCGCAGACCGATGCGACGAAGACGACGTGACGTCCCGCCTCCGCTGCGATGGTCTGCGCTTCGCGGATCGCGTCCAGCGCGGCGCCCGCGGGGTCCGGGTGGGCGCCGTAGCCGAGCACAAAGTCGAGCAGGATGACCGCCGTGGAGGGATCGCGCGCCTCCTGCACGATACGGCGGTTGCGCAGCGACGGGTCGATCATCGGATGCAGGCGGCCCTGCGTGAACTCGTCCTCGCCGAGGTCGACGACTGTGTGCAGGTAGGACCCGCCGGCGAGCTTGTTCGCCTTGTCGAGCGGCGCGTTGCTGTGGACCGGCTCAGGCAGGTTCTTGAGCAGAAGCTGCGCCTCGTAGCAGAAGGTGCCCCCGACGAACAGCCCGCGTAGCCCGGCCTGGCCGGGCGCGAGCTTCGCGCGCTCGGCCGCAGCCAGCGCGATTAACCGGGTCGTGTCCTCTTCCAGTTCGACGAGTTTGTGGCAGTAGGTGGCGTCGGGCGGGTTGCCCTGCGCGAGCGCAGCGGCGATGACGGCGGCCTGGGTCAGGGTGGTGGCAGGGAGCGCGCCGGCGGCCTCGATTGCGGCCGGCTCCGCGCCGAGGAAGCAGACGACGGTGGGTTTCTTTCGGTCGACGGCGGCGAGGATGCGGGCGGCGACGGACGGGGCGGGGGGCTTGGAGATGAGGACGATGACTTCCGTCTCCGGGTCGTCCTGCAGCATCTTCAACCCTTGCAGCATGGTCATGCCGCCGACCGCCTCGCTCAGGTCGCGGCCGCCGGTGCCGATGGCCTGCGAGACGCCAACGCCGCCCGCGGCGGCGCCGCCCCGGCGCGCGATGCCGGTGCTCACGCCCTGAAGGCCGGTGCCGGCCGCGCTGACGATGCCGACCGTGCCGCGGGGGACTGCGTTCGCAAAGCCGAGCGCAACGCCGTTGATGATCGCGGTCCCCGCGTCCGGCCCCATGCAGAGCAGGCCCTTGCTCACCGCAAGCTGTTTCAGCGCGATCTCATCCTCGACCGAGATGTTGTCGGAGAAGAGCAGGACGTGGAGGCCGCGCTCCAGCGCGGCGCGCGCTTCGTCTGCGGCGTAGCGTCCCGCAACGGAGATCACGGCGAGGTTCGCGTCGGGGTGCGCAGCCACCGCGGAGGCGAGTGACTTTGCGCGGAACGATGCCAGTTCCTCGCGCTCGGCGCGGCGCGAGAGCACCTCTTCCGCCTTCGCCAGCGCGGCGCGGCCTGCGGCCTCGTCTGCGGCCTTGACGATGATCACCAGGTCGTCGGGGCGGGTGGCGCGCACGTCGTCCGTGAGCAGCCCGGCCGCGGCGACGATCTCGTGGTTCGCGCCGGTGCCCATGACGACCGCGGCGTCCTCGACGCCAGGCATTTCGAGCAGGGCGGCCGCGGCCTGCATGAGGGTGATCGAGTCGTGGTACTCGGAAGGTTTGACGCGGACATAAACCGGCATAGAAACCTCTCGAAAGAACGGAGACTAACCACAAAGAACCAAAGAAACGAAGTTACACGAAGATGCTTTGTGAATCTTCAGTTCCTTGATCCTTGGTGGTGAGCGAAACTAACTACATACTCAGCATAATAGCCAGGACGATGCCGCCGGCGAGAACGGATGCGACCTGGCCGGCGGTGTTTGCGCCCATGGCGTGCATCAACAGGAAGTTGTCATAATCCTCTTCAAGCCCGACCTTGTTGACCACGCGCGCGGCCATCGGGAAGGCGCTGATGCCCGCCGCGCCGATGAGCGGGTTGAACTTGCCGCGCGTGAAGACGTTGAGCAGCTTGCCGAACAGAACGCCGGCTGCGGTGTCGATGCCGAACGCCAGGATGCCGAGCACGAGGATGATCAGCGTTTGGAGGTTGGCGAAGGACTGGCCGACCATCGTCGCGCCGATGGTGATGCCGAGAAAGATGGTCGCAATGTTGGCGAGCTCATTGCTGGCGGTCTTGACGAGGCGGTCAACCACGCCGGACTCGCGCATGAGGTTGCCGAACATGAGCGTGCCGATGAGCGGGCTGGCCTGCGGCGCGATGAAGCCGGTGAGCAGGGTGAGGACGACGGGGAAGAGGATGCGCGCGCGCTTGCTCACCGGACGCTCGATGTAGGGCATGCGGATGCGGCGCTCGGCCTTTGTCGTCAGCGCGCGCATGATGGGCGGCTGGATGATGGGAACGAGACTCATGTAGGTGTAGGCGGCCACGGCGATGGGCGCGAGCAGGTGCGGCGCGAGCTTGGACGCGACGAAGATGCTCGTGGGGCCGTCGATCGCGCCGATGATGCCGATGGAGGCGGACTCGTTAAGCGTGAACTGGCCGGACGCGAGCGCGAGCAGCAGGACGGCAAAGATGCCGAACTGGCCGGCGGCGCCAACCAACACCATGCGCGGGTTCGAGAGCAGCGGCCCGAAATCGGTCATCGCGCCGATGCCGATGAAGAGGATTAGCGGGAAGAGTTCGGTTTCGATGCCGGCCTTGTAGAGCGCATAGAAAACGCCCTCTTGCGGCTCGCCGGCCATGATGGCGCGGAGGTCGAGGCCCATGCCCGCGCCGGGGATGTTGGCGAGGATGGCGCCCATGCCGATGGGGATGAGCAGCACCGGCTCGTACTCTTTGGCAATGGCGAGGTAGATGAGCAACCCGCCGACCGCGATCATCAGGGCGTTGGCCCAGGTGAACTCGCCCAGCCCCGCAAAGATGGCGGCCAGACTATCCCACCCGATTTCCATAGCCGCCCCCTATGCCAGCCGGACGAGGACGTCGCCGTAAGCGACGTTCTGCCCTGCGTTGACGTTCACCTCGGCGACCGTTCCGGCAAAGCTGGCGCGGATCGGGTTCTTCATCTTCATCGCTTCGAGCACGCAGACGACCTGCCCGACTTCGACGAACGCGCCGGGCTTGACGTCGACCGAGAGGATCGTGCCGGGCATGGGCGACACGACGTCATGGCCGCCGCCGGCCATCCCGTTTGCGCCGGCCGGGGCAACGGGCCGCGCGACCTGGAGGCGCGGCATGGGCGGGAGCGCGGGCGGCTCGGGCGCGGGGGGCGGGGCCTCGGGCCGCGGCGCGGGATGCACGGTCAAACCCGTTCCGGCGACCTCGACGTCGAATGTCTGCCCGTCGACGACGACTTGCAGTGGCGACGCGCCGGGATCGGGGATCTCGACGTGGTATTTCTTGCCCTGGATGGTTACATCGAACGTTGGCACAGGACAACCTTTCTGTTGAAGACCGAACTAACCACCAAGACAGGAAGGAGCAAAGACCCAACAAGCGGTCTTCGTGGCCCTTGTGTTCTTAGTGTCTTTGTGGTGAACGCTAATCTTGATTGCCGCGCTGGTGTCCCTCGGACACGCGCGGGGGCTGCCACGATTGCAGCGCGCGGGCGCGGTTGCCTGTCACCCAGGACGGCGCGCTGCGGCCGTGCTCGAACGTGGGGCCGGTGGGCGCCTCGAAGAGCAGCGGGAGCGCATTGGAGAGCAGCGCGCCGGCGACGATGGCCGCGACGCGCGCGCGCTCGGCGGTGAGGGCCTCGGCGGCTTCGAGCGCGGCCTGGGCGTCCGCTGCGTCCGCCTCCTCTATCGCCATGCTGAGCTCGGGCTGTGGCTCTTCCTTATCGGCAAAGACGGATGTGATCACCCGGATCAGGACCCACAACAGCGCCAGCGCGGCGAACACCATGCTCATGCCGATGGCTGTGATGGCGAGGCCGATTGGGATAAGCTCGGAAGCAGGTGGATTCAATTTGTACCTCGAACCGAATTCAACGCAGATGACGCAGATTTCAACGCAGATTATCAGGATTGATCATGCCAATCCGTCCGCTCTGCGTCATCAGCGTTCCATTCTTTACACCGGCATCAGGCCGTGCTTCTTCGGCGGGTTGCTCGCGACCTTCGAGCGCAGGATTTCGAGCGCGTTGACCAGGCGCAGGCGCGTGAAGCTCGGCTCGATGACCTCGTCGATCTGGCCCATGTCGGCCGCGGCGTAAGGGTTATGGAAGCGGTCGACGTACTCCTGGAGCAACTGCTTGCGCAGGCCGTTGGGGTCCTCGGCGCGCTTGAGCTCTTCGCGGTAGAGGATGTTGATCGCGCCCTCCGGCCCCATGACCGCGATTTCGGCAGTGGGCCAGGCGTATGCGAGGTCGGTGCGCATCTGCTTGCTGCTCATCGCGATGTACGCGCCGCCCATGGCCTTGCGGATGACCACGCTGACCTTCGGGACGGTGGCCTCGCAGTAGGCGTAGATGACTTTTGCGCCGTGGCGGATAATGCCGCCGTGCTCCTGGGCGATGCCGGGCATGTAGCCGGGCGTGTCGACGAAGGTGATGATGGGCAGGTTGAACGCGTCGCAGAAGCGCACCCAGCGCGCGATCTTGTCGGACGAGTCGATGTCGAGCACGCCGGCGAGGAACATCGGCTGATTCGCCACCACGCCGACCGGGTAACCGTCGAGCCGGGCGAGGCCGACGAGGGCGTTCCGGGCGTAATGCGCGTGGGTTTCGAGGAAGCTGCCGCGATCGAACACACTGGCGATGATCTGGCGCATGTCGTAAGGCTGGCTGGAATCTTCGGGCACGAGCCGGTCGAGCATGTCGTCGCGGCGGCCGGGGTCGTCGTAAGCCTGCACGCGCGGCGGGTCCTCGCTGTTGTTCTGGGGGAGATAGGAGAGGATCTCCTTGACGAGCCGGAATGCGGCCACTTCGTCGTCCGCCGCGAAGTGGGCCACGCCGGAGAGCGTGTTGTGGGCCACCGCGCCGCCGAGCGTGTCGAAGTCCACCTGCTCGCCCGTGACGGCCTTGATGACATCCGGGCCGGTGATGAACATATAGCCGGTCTTGCGGACCATGATGATGAAGTCGGTGAGGGCGGGCGAGTAGACCGCGCCGCCCGCGCATGGCCCCATCTGCACGCTGATCTGAGGGACGACGCCGGAGGCCATCACATTGCGCACGAACAACTCGCCGTACGCAGCGAGGCTGCGGACGCCTTCCTGGATGCGCGCGCCGCCGGAGTCGAGCAGCCCGACGACGGGGATGCCGCTCTCCATCGCCAGCTCCATGATTTTGCAGACCTTTTGCGACTGGACTTCGGAGAAGGAGCCGCCGAGGATGGTGAAGTCTTGGGCGTAGACCGCGACGCGGCGGCCGTCGATCTTTGCGAACCCGGTGACCACGCCGTCGCCGGGGAAGCGTTTCTCGGCCATGCCGAAATCGCTGAAGTTGTGGGTGGCGAGCCGGCCGAGCTCCTGGAACGTGCCGGAGTCGACCAGCGCGTCGATGCGCTCACGCGCGGTGAGCTTGCCGCGCGCGTGCTGGTCGTCGATGCGGGACTGCCCGCCGCCGAGCTTGGCCTTGGCGCGCATTTCGCGCAGTTCTTGGAGTTTGTCCTTCATCTACGGGAGCCTTTTCTTGCCGCCAGGAGGGTGACTATGATATAATGACTTGGTCATCCACGGATGACGCCTGTTCGCGGAGAGGTCGCATAGTTGGCCTAGTGCGCGCGTCTCGAAAACGCGTATCCCCGAAAGGGATCGTGGGTTCGAATCCCACCCTCTCCGCCTGATAATGAAGAACCCCACCGAGTGTGGGGTTTCTTTTTTAAGCGTATCGCGCGCATGCGCTATGGTGTTTCCCGGCGACCGCATTGTCCCGGACATTGTATGCCCGTGGCGCGCGAACGGCTATGACGAGGGTCATACGGGCGTCGCTGCGCGGCGCGTTTCTTGACGCGCATGGTGTGACTTAAGATATAATAGGGTTTATGAACGACATCCTCCTCGCGTTTGTCACCGGTTTGACCACAGGTGGACTAAGTTGCCTCGCCGTGCAAGGCGGCCTGCTCGCAGGCTCGGTTGCGCTCGAGGTCGAGAAGAACGTGGCTGCTGCGCCTGTCCCCGCGCCGGCGGCCGCTTCGGGAAAGAGCACGAAGGCGGGCGCAAAGCGGGATGCGTCAGCCGGCGTCGCGTCTGTTCCAGACGTCGCTGCGGCCCGACCGCAGCGGGCCGCGCGTCCGATCGTGCTGTTCCTCACTGCGAAAGTGATCGCGTATACGATCCTCGGTTTTCTGCTCGGCTGGTTAGGCTCGATGTTCCAACTGACGCCAACCATGCGCATGGTTCTGCTCGTGATCATCGGCGCGTTCATGATCGGCACGGCGCTGCGCATGCTCAACGTCCACCCGATTTTCCGTTACTTTGCGCTGGAGCCCCCGCGCTTCATTACGCGGTACATTCGCCGGAAGTCGAAGGGCGAGGCGGACGCGTTCACGCCGCTGTTTCTCGGCGCGCTGACCGTGTTGATTCCGTGTGGCGTGACGCAGGCGATGATGGCGGTGGCGATGGCGTCGGGCGACCCGCTGGTGGGCGCGACGACTATGTTCGCGTTCACACTGGGCACCACGCCGGTCTTCTTTGCCCTGGCATATCTTGCGACTCGGCTGGGGCAGCGGATGGAGAAGGCATTCGTGCGCGTCGTCGCGATAGCGCTGATCGTCTTCGGGCTGGTGAGCATCGACTCGGCGCTGACGCTCGGCGGATTTCCGTATTCGTTCACCAACATGCGGATGGCGATGAGCGGGGGGCGCGCGAGCGAACAGCCGGTTGCGGTCAACGGGCAGCGGCCGCTCCATCCCGCGCCCGTTATGGTGGGCGCGACGCCGGCGCCTGGGCAGTCGGCCGGGGCGGGCGCGGACCTCTCGACCGCGTTCGGGCCGGAGGGGCGGCCTAACACGGTCACAGTGAACGTGAAGAACGAGGGTTATTTCCCGCAGGTCGTGCGCGCGAAGGCCGACACCGCGCTCAAGCTGGCGATGGTGAGCGACCAAACATATAGCTGCGCGCGCGCTCTCGTTATTCCGGCGCTGGGAGTGGAGGAAATGCTGCCCGAAACCGGCACAGTGCTGATCGATATTCCGCCGCAGCCCGCGGGGAGTCGGCTGTTCTACAGTTGCTCGATGGGCATGTACAGCGGCGTGATCGTGTTTGAGAGTTGAGGGGATAATGACGAAGCAGCTTTTCCGCGTGCTCGACATGCACTGTTCGAACTGCGTGATGACGATCGAAGGGCTGGAGGATGACCTGCCGGGCGTGAAGTCGGTGCGCGCGAGCTACCATAAGGGCACGGTCGAGGTCGAGTACGACGAGAGGCGCTTGAGCGAGGGGGCCATTAAGGACGCGATTGCGCGCCTCGGCTATACGGTCGCGTAGACGTTAGTCCTCGGCGGCGAAGAGCCGCGCGAATCCTCCGTAAGGCCGGAGCGGGATCAGGTCGAATGCGATGAGTCCCGCCGCCACAAACGGCAGCGTTGCGAGATGCGTCTCTGCTTCGGCCACGTCCGCGCACTCCAGAATCAGCACCGCCTCGGAACGGTCCGCCCGGAAGTAAAGTTCACGAATGATGCCGGCCTGGTGCAGTTCCCAGGCGCGGCGCGCCTCGGCGCGGCCGAGCCGCGCGAACTCGGCGTTCGTCGCTCCGGGCAGCTCATGCTCCAAGGCAATGATCTTCATCTGCGATGGTTGCGTCCTTGCGCAGAGGCAATCTCGCATAGTTCGGTCTAGTGCGCGCGATTGGAAATCGCGTATCCCGCAAGGGATCGAGGGTTCAAATCCCTCCCTCTCCGCCACGAAAAACGCCCCGCACTTGCGGGGCGTTTTCGCGTTTTGATCCTGATGCGGCTCCGTCAGCGGCTGCGAACCGGCGCGTCCCTCCGATTCGCAGCCGCGATTTCTACCGCATAATCATCGGCGCAAACAGCGCGAAGCCGATGGTGACGACACGCTCGGTGATGACCGTCGTGCCGAACTGGTTCGTGGCCTCGACCCGAACGACGTAGCGGCCGGGCTTTGCGTAGGTGTGGCCGACTGTGTCGGACTCGTACGGCGGCGTGAACGGCGTGCCATCGCCGAAGTCCCAGCGGTACGTCACGCCTGCGCCGCCGAACTCGGAGGTCATCTCTGCGGTGAAGAAGGTCACCCGGCCGGGCATGTCGGTGTCGACGGTGATGGAGACCTCAGCCTCATCCCACACCCATTCAAGAGCAGTGCCCAGCAGGTCTTCGCGGGTGTCGAAGCCGGTGTCATTGTTCACGCCCTCGAGGCCGAAGCCGAAGAGCATCGTCTTGTTGTCAGAGATGACACCCGGGCGCTCGAGACTTACATGCTCGCTCGTGGCGATCGCGACGTAACCATTTTCTTCGTCGTTCCCGCGGATGCCGTACTGAAGCAGCGGCAGGAAGCCGGGGCACGCAGTCTCGGTATCGGGATCCATGCAGTAGCGACCGATTTCATCGACATATCCCTGATTGGCCGCGCCATCGCCTCGGTCGCTGATGTCGAAGTTCAGGTTGTCATACGGTCCTTGCGGCATCCCCGTCAGTAGCTGCGGGTCGGCGGTGAACACTTCCTCGTTGTTGATCGTGTCCTGCAAGAACCTTGCGCCCAGCGTCGAGTTGTAGAAGAACGAGTCATTCCCTACCACTCCCGACAGATCCTGTCCGAAAGCCAGGATCGGACCGCCGTCGTTTGCGTACTCGGTCAACGCGTCCATGTCCAACTGCGTGAGCGGGGTTGGCACTGTGAAGGTCCCGTTCGGGGAGTAGTTGTTGCCCGTGTGGTAGATGATCGCGTCGTATTGGGCCAGATAGTTGGCGTCCGGCAAAGTGTTCGCCATGCCGGCCCGTTCATCCGCGTCCCACACGTCATAGGTTACGCCCAGCGCTACCAAGGTCTCGGTATAGTAGTGGGTGTAATCCGGGTAGTTGGCGCCGCCGAGCGACGCACTGCCGTCGTTGTCGATCACGAGCACGTCGCCGATATTCTCATCGGGCGGGTAGCCGACGCGCACCCACAGCGGGAAGTGCGCTTCGTAGTCCGCCGACTTCATTACGACGAAGCCCTGCTGATCGCCGGGACCACTGGTTGCGGTCGTGTCCCACGAGACAGTCACCTGGCCGGTCGCGTTGGGCGCGAGGGTGAGCGACGCCGGGGTGACCGTGACGCCGTCCAGCGTGGTCGTGGCGGTGAAGCCGCCGCGCGTGTCCAGCGTGCTGATCGCGAAGGTCTGCGCGGTCGTTGCAACGCTGCGAACCGACACGGTCTTTGTCACGGTGTCACCCATGGTAACGCGGCCGTAGCTCAGACTGGGCGGATCAAGGATGACGCCGGGATTGACGGCCTTGCCGAGGTCGAGCCGGCCTGCGCCCATCTGCAGCGGCTGCGCCGGCGACCCGTCTTCGAGGTAGATGTCGAGATACTTAGATGTGCTCATCAGCGCGGACTTGATCCAGCCCGGCGACCAGGTTGGGTGGATCTGCTTGAGAATCGCGCCGGCGCCCGTGACATGCGGCGCGGCCATCGAGGTGCCGGAAGCCTCGCCGAAGCCGAGGTGGCGATCCTCACCCGTGGCGCCCGGCGCGTAGCCCTGGGCCAGGATGTTGACGCCCGGCGCCGTAATGTCAGGCTTCAGGCCGTTGCCGACGGACGGGCCGCGGCTCGAGAAGTTGGCGACCACGTCCGGCTCGTTGCCGACCTGGAAGGAGAAGTTGGCGACCACGTCCGGCTCGTTGCCGACCTGGAAGGCGATCGTGCTGAGTTGGAGCTGCGCAGTGGTCGGGTTTGCGTCGTTCCACTCCATCAGACCAGTGCCCGACGTATTGCCGACAAACACACCAGGAATGGTCACCTGGTTGCCAACCACACCCGGGCCCATGGAGATCAGCGCATCGCCGCCCGCCGCGTGGTTGTAGACGATGAACATGGTGGCGCCGGCGTTCTCGGCGTTCAGCGCTTTCACACCAAACTCGCAGGTGCCGCGAACGATGAGCGCGGCCTTGCCTTCAAACAAGCCCTCGGGGAAGGGGTTGCAGCCCTGGCCGTTGCCTGGAGCCACCACTTCTGCCGCGGCGTAGGGATACGGGCCGAGCACTTCACCGAGCGGGATTGGCGCGCCAAAGGCCGCGGCCTGATACGCCAGCCCTGTCAATTCAGCGGGCACCGGCTCCGGGGCAGCCGCTTCCAGCACACCTGCTGCGTAACTGCCGCCGCTTTGGCTTGCCGCAACGCTGATGTAGTCAGCCGATGGATGGTCGGAGGTAGCGAGGCCGGGTCCAGCGTTGCCGGCCGACATGCTGACGAACACGCCGGCGTTGACCGCGTTAATCAGCGCCTGGTCCAGCGCATCGTACTGGCCGCCGAGGCTGTACGGGCCGCCGCCCCACGAGTTGTTGATCACGTCCGCGCCGTCCGCAACCGCATCTTCCAACGCCTTGATGCCTTCCGCGTTATAGAAGGAGCCATTGTTGGTGATGCTATTGTAGAAGACGCGGTAGCTCATCACGTAAGCTTTCGGCGCAACACCGCTCAGGGTGACTGGGTCGGCGCCGAGGAAGCTCGCCTCTACCTTGTTGCCGGCTGCGGTAGAGGCAGTGTGTGTGCCGTGCGAGGTGCCGAGCAGCCCGGGCCACACGTTCTCATCGCCGGGTGAGGGTGGGTCCCAGGTGCGAAAGTAAGCGCGCGCAACAATGATCTTGCCGTTCGTACCGCTCGGGTCGCCCTTGGGGTAACCCTCCGGGTATGCGTAGCCTGCGCCGTTGAACATGGGCGCGTCCTTGTGGACGCCGCCGTCAACTGACGCAACCTTCATCCCCTTGCCGGCGTTTTGCTCGCCACCGATCGCAGGGTTATTCCAGGCGGCCGGCGCATTGATCAGGGGGATGCTGGCATAGAGGCTAGGCGTGTGAGCCCAGTCCCGGGATACGCGCTTGACGTTGGGCAGCGACCGTAGTTGCCGCTCCAGCGTGGCAACGTCGGCTGTCTGGCTTGTCTCGACCGCCATCCCGTTGATCAGGACTTGATAGGTGGCGGGAAAACGCGTTCCTTGCGCATCCATGATGGACGCAACGCGAGCGTTGGGCACGGCAGTCTGCATACTGGTGACAAACTGCTGTTGCTCGGCTTGCAGGCGTTGGATGTAGGCCTGGGCTGCGGGCGAAGCTACGTCCAGCTTGCCGCCATCCGCGCCGACGCCGGCCACGCTTGACGCGGCGGCAAGGGGCGGAGAGGTCAACTCGACAATCAAACGGTGCGAGTAGCGGGCATCGTCGGGGCGCGGACCATCCGTCACCACGACCTCGGCGCTGACGACTGCCGGGCCAACCATCGCAACCAGTAGGACCAGAACCAGTACGAGTGAGAGACGTCGACTCATCTTGGAGCATCCCTTTCAATGAGGTAGGCAGCTCCCACACCGCAGAGGCGCAGCACAACGAAACGAGCGCGCCGGCGGTGAGGCTGCCGGACTTGCGCGACATTGTCGCAAGAGCGAGTTTGGGGACGCGCACCTCCTTGCGCACGACTGTAGACGCTCTGAATACCGCCGCAGGACGCATCGGCGTGGTCCCGATTATATGCCGCGCAGGACTTGCGTGTCAATTGGCTAGAAAGGGGGGCAGTAGGTTTTGTATGTCTTCCCCGGCGAAGCGACCTGGATGCCCAAAGTCAGCCATCTATCAGCCAGTTGACAAGCGACGACGGGTGGTTCGGTGTATACTGCGATTAGAGAGGGGTGAAAGGAGGCGCAAATGCTGAGACGGAGTCGCCCTTGGCGCGCACTGGCGTTGGTGTCCGGCGGCCTGCTGCTGGCAGGATGCGCGGGGCAACCGCTCATCGACGATCCGACGGGCGTCGCGCTGATCGACCGGTTCCTGGCGTTCCTGGCGAACCCGAACGTCGCCTATCTTTTGCTCGTCCTCGGGCTGCTGGCTGTGATTGCAGAGATCGCGACGCCGGGTGCGGTTGGCCCGGGCGTGATCGGCGCAATCCTGCTGACGCTATCGCTGTTCGGGCTGCTGCAATTGCCGACGAACTGGCTCGGCGTGCTCCTGATCCTGGTCGGCGTGGTTATGTTGCTCGTGGACATCACCGCGCCGGGCTTCGTCCTGAGCATTGGCGGCATCATTGCGTTCCTGATCGGCTCGCTGCTGTTGTTCGCCCGTCCGTGGGATGGGCCGGTGAGCGCGATCGTCGCCGCGCCCCTCAACCCGATCCTCGTGATCGGCACGACGGCCGCAGTCGGCGCGTTCTTCGTCCTCGGCGTTGCGGCCGCGTTCCGCGCGCAGAAGCGACCGATTGCTGCGGGCCGAGAGACGTTGATCAATCAGATTGGCGTAGTGCGCCGGCCGTTGGAACCTGAGGGGATTGTCCACATCGAGGGCGAAGAGTGGTCGGCGGTGAACGTGACGGGCGGGAGCATCCCCGCGGGCGCGCGTGTTCGTGTGGTGGGTTTGGACGGGCTGCGGCTGAAGGTGGAAGCCGCGCCGGAGTCATAGAAGGAGAGTTTGCGATGCTCGAGGCAGGAATCACCCTTATCGTCTTGCTTGTGATGTTTCTGTTCTTCCTGCTCATCTTTCGCCCGATTCGGGTGGTGAAGGACTACGAGCGGTTGGTCCTGTTCCGGCTGGGCCGGTTCGCCGGCACGCGCGGGCCGGGCCTGGTGTGGCTGTGGCCGGTCATCGACCAGGTCAGCAAGGTGAACCTGCGCGAGGATTTCCTCGAAATCCCGTCGCAGACGTGCATTACGCAGGATAACGCGCCGATCGACATAGACTTCCTCATCTACTGGAAGGTGGTCGATCCGGGGTTGTCGGTCCTGAAGGTGCGGGACTTCGCGGGCGCGTCGCAAGGCATCGCGACGACGACGCTGCGCGCGGTGATCGGCGACATCCCGCTCGACGACGTGCTGGCAAAGCGCGAGCAGATCAACCAGGTGCTGCGCGCCAAGCTGGACGAAGTGACCGAGCGGTGGGGCGTCAAAGTGACGGGCGTCGAAATCCGGGAGATCGTGCCCCCGCGCGATATCCAGCAGGCGATGAACCGGCAGATGTCGGCCGAGCGCGAGCGCCGCGCGGTCGTGCTGGAAGCCGACGGGAAGAAACAGGCGTCGATTACCGTGGCGGAGGGCAACAAACAGGCTGCGATTCTGCAGGCCGAGGGCGCGCGACAGTCCCGAAGGGTATTCCATCGCGCTGTCCCGCATCTACGAGACCGCGCACACGCTCGACCCGAAGACCATGCAGCTTCAGTACCTGGACACGCTGCAGAAGCTAGGGGCGGGGCCGGCGACGAAGTTCATCTTCCCGATGGAGTTCAGCAACCTGGTCTCCGCGTTCGCGAAGGCGAACGGCGCGGATGGGGGCGAGGGCTAAAGGGGACGCAGATGACGCAGATCGGGCGGGTGCACCAAGATCGGGCAAATCCGCCCCGTCTGCGTCATCGGCGGTGAATTCCGTTCTGCTTTGACACAGGAGTCTGGTTGGGGTATACTTCTTTATGGTCGTGCTAGATGGGGAGCTAGCGGTGCCCTGCACCCGCAATCCGCTATAGCGGGATCGAATTCCCCATCAGGGTCTGCGGTCAGCGGGACTGCC